>JANOAM010000532.1:0-2231 GCA_031411215.1 Betaproteobacteria bacterium | reverse complement strand
GACAGGTCCGTGCGCCAACCGCCCCAATAGACCGTCACCATGCCGTCGTTGCTGCCCAGCGTGGTGGCGGCCACCACGGCCACCACAAACAGCAGGACCAGCCAGATGACGCCGCGCATGGCCAGCCCCTAACGTCCGGCTGACGCGGTAGCGATGGCGGCCAGCGTCGCGTCCGGCCGTGGTACGGTCACCAGGCGGGCCTGGGTCATCACCTGGCGCACCAGGTCGCTGGCGGCCACCACGCGCCGGTGGCTGCGGTCGAAGTAACGGTCCAGTGCCGACTGCGCGTCTCGCAGGTCCGACTGCACGGCGTCGAACTGGCGCGACAGCAACGCCAGGCGCGCGTTGAGCAGGCGCAGCTTCAGGTTTTCGCGCAGGAAGAAGGCCTGCTCCGGCGCCACCAGCATGGCTTCGGGCTGGTCGATGCGCGTGACACGCACGAGGCTCTTCACCTCGCCCCACAGGTAGCTGGCCAGGCCGCCCCAATGTTCACCCAGCCACAGGCTGCTGGATGCGGCCGAGGCGGTTGCAGAGGGCGCCACGGCCTTGGCCGCGGTGCGACGTTCAAGCGCGGACAGCAGGGGCAGTTCATCGACCAGCCGGATCGCCTCGTCCAACCGGATGGTCAGCACGGTGATGTCGGTGACACCGGCCGTGCGCGTGCGGTCCAGGTCCTGCACCACGGCGCGCCGCACGCGTTCCAGCCGCGGCTGGTTGAAGCGGGCCAGGCGTTCATCGGCCTGCTTCAGCGTCACCACCAGCGGCTCTGCACTGCCGGTGATGGCCGATTGCTGCAGGGCCACACGCACGGCCGCGTCCAGGTCGGCCAGCACGTTTTCGTCGCGGGACCGGGCCAGCGACTGGATCAGTTCTTCGATCTGCGTGCGCTGCATGGCCGTCTCGGCCACACGCGCTTCCAGCAAGGCCATCTTGGCCGTGGCCTCGCGGGCGCCCAGTTCGGCCTGACGCGCCAGCGTGCGCGCTTCGGTGGCCTGCGCGTCGCTGCCCTGCTGGCGCTTGACGAGTTCGGCTTCCAGGCCCTTGACACGCTGCTGGGTGTTCCAGGCCAGCACCAGGGCGGCTGTGGCCAGGGCCGCCAGCGCGGCGGCGCCAGCGGCGAGCCAGCGGGCCGACACCCACGCAGCGGCAGCGGGCACGGGCGGTGCGGACGGCACAGAGGCGGACGGTGTTTGTTCGGGCTCGGTCACAAGGTTCGGGATTGTAGGGTGGGGGTGCCGCTGCGGCGCCCGTCTGCGCCCGTCAGCGCCCGTCGGCGCCAGTCCGGCCACGCCCGTCAGGCCGCACCCAGATGCCGCCGCACAGCGTCCGCACCCGGGCCCACCAAGTCAACACGGCCAAAGCCTGCGTCGCGCGCTGCCTGAGCGATGCGCGGGTGCGAGGCCAGCGCCCACGACGCGGCCCAATCGGCGCCCGGCGCCAGCCGCAGCAGGTGGCCTACGGCTTCGCTGCTGCTGAACAACCAGCAGTGCGCCGCCGGATCGGCCAGCGCCTGTGCCAGCAGAGCCCGGCCCTGGGCATCCAGGGTGGGCGCCAGGCGCCGGTAGGCACCGACAAAGTGGACCTGTGCGCCGGCTGCACGCAACTGCTGTCCCAGCCAGTCCCGGCCCTCTTCGCCGCGCACCACCACCACCGTGCTGCCAGCCCAGGGCCAGGTGGCGATACGGGTCCAGAGCGATTCGGAATCAAACTGCGGTGAATCCGGCGCCGGCTCTTCGATGCGGGTCACGCCTGCCGCACGCAGCGCCGCGGTCGTGCCCGGGCCGGTGGATGCGGCGGGCAGGTTGGCGGGCCAGGCCGCGACTTCGGGCCGGGCCGCGAAGAACTGCTCCACGGCGTTGGCACTGACGAACATCACCAGCGACGCCTGGGACAGTTGGGCCCAGGCTTGGCGCACGGGCTCCAGGTTCCGTACGGGCGCAATAGCGATCAGCGGCAGGGCCTGCGCGTCCAGCCCTTGTGTGCGCAGGTCCGCCAGCCAGCCTGCAGCCTGTGCTGCCGGCCGGGTGACGATGACGCGCATGGGGGCCGGTTGACGCGGGCGAAGGGCTCAGGCCACCGGCAGGTAGCCAGCCGCTCCAGCCGCATGCAATTGCTGCACGGCCTGGGTGCCCAGCGCACGCGCTGCGGCCTCATCGGCCACGGTGGCGCTCACGCGCACCTTCAGCAGCGCCCGCGTGGGCGTGACCGCGTCACCCAGGGCGGCGTCCAGC
>JANOAM010000531.1:0-3495 GCA_031411215.1 Betaproteobacteria bacterium | reverse complement strand
CCGGCTTCTTCGCAACAGCCTTCTTCGCTGCCGCCTTCTTCGCAGGCGCCGCCTTCTTCGCTGCCGGCTTCTTCGCCGCGGCCTTCTTGGCCGGTGCAGCCTTCTTGGCCGGGGCCTTCTTGGCTGCAGCCTTCTTGGCCGGAGCGGCCTTCTTGGCGGGGGCGGCCTTCTTCGCGGGCGCCTTCTTGGCCGGAGCCTTCTTCGCCGCAGCCTTCTTGGCCGGGGCTTTCTTTGCAGTTGCCATAACGATCTCCTTGATCAAGTTGCAAAAAACACCGCACGCCTTGGGGCCGCGCGGCGATTCATCGCCCGGTGGTCTGCCAGTTGGCTTTTGCCTTCTGGCCGTTGCCCCGGTGCGATGAACGGGGTTGCAAACAGGTCGTCGGTCTGACGCCAACTGCTGTTCGCGATTCTTGATCTTTCGAAATCACCGGCACCTGCCCGCTGCCATGCGGGTTGAAGTGACGGTGTTGCGGTCTGCATGCGTGGGACAGCGCTTTCAGTCCCAGGCCAGCGCGCCGCCGGTCTGGTAGTCGATGACACGGGTCTCGAAGAAGTTGCGTTCCTTCTTGAGGTCGATCATCTCGCTCATCCAGGGAAACGGGTTCTCTTCGTTCGGGAACAAGGCTTCCAGGCCGATCTGCGTGGCACGCCGGTTGGCGATATAGCGCAGGTAGCCCTTGAACATGCTGGCATTCATGCCAAGCACACCACGTGGCATGGTGTCTTCGGCGTAGCGGTATTCCAGTTCCACAGCCTTCTCGAAAAGCGCCTTGATGTCGGCCTTGAAGGCCGACGTCCACAGGTGCGGGTTCTCGAGCTTGATCTGGTTGATCAGGTCGATGCCGAAGTTGCAGTGCATGGACTCGTCACGCAGGATGTACTGGTACTGCTCGGCAGCGCCCGTCATCTTGTTTTGACGGCCCAGTGCCAGGATCTGTGTGAAGCCGACGTAGAAGAAGAGGCCCTCCATCAAGCAGGCGAAGACGATCAGGCTCTTGAGCAGGGTCTGGTCGTTTTCCGGCGTGCCGGTGTGGAAGTGCGGGTCCATGATCGCTTCAATGAAGGGGATCAGGAACTGGTCCTTGTCGCGGATCGACGTGACCTCGTTGTAGGCGTTGAAGATCTCGCTCTCGTCCAGACCCAGGCTTTCAACGATGTATTGATAAGCGTGCGTGTGGATCGCTTCCTCGAAGGCCTGGCGCAGCAGGAACTGCCGGCACTCGGGCGCCGTGATGTGGCGGTAGGTGCCCAGCACGATGTTGTTGGCGGCCAGCGAATCGGCGGTGACGAAGAAACCGAGATTGCGCTTGATGATGCGGCGCTCGTCTTCGGTCAGGCCGTTGGGGTCCTTCCAGGTCGCGATGTCGCGCGACATGTTGACCTCGTTCGGCATCCAGTGATTCGCACAACTCGACAGGTACTTTTCCCATGCCCACTTGTACTTGAACGGCACCAGTTGGTTCACGTCCGTCTGGCCGTTGATGATGCGCTTGTCAGCCGCATTCACTCGGCGCGCTGCCGTGGCCACAGCTGTTGGCGCAGTGATGCGCACGGGTGTCGCGGCGACAGGAGCAGGCGCATCAAACAGCGGCGCACGAACATCCATCGAGGCCATTGATGGCATGGCGCGCGGCGCAAGGTTTGCCGCTTGATTCGATGAACTCTTGGTGTCGTCTTCCCAGACCAGCATGTGTGTACGTCCTGTCAGTTCGAATTATCGGAGTGTTGCTCGCAAACACCAAGCACTGGTTGACATCAAAGCGTCTTCGTTGTTGCAACAGCGCATCGACTTCGGTGACATCAACAACGATGCGATAGCCATGCGATGGCTGCTTCACGACTCATCGCTTGCGCAGTTCATGCGCAAGCGTGACGCCAATGCTGTGTGTGCTTGTCGCGTCCTACTGGCAAGCCTCGCAGTCGGGGTTGTCGATCGAACAGAACTTGATGTCGGTCGCGGGTTCATTGACCGCTGCCGCGGATGCACTGGGCGCAGCGGATGCAGCAGTTGTTCCACCCACGCCACCTTGTGCGTTCGACACCGCGTTCAATGCGCCCGGCGCCACCGTGCTCTTCTCGGCATACGTGGCGCTCGTCGTGCGCAGGTAGTAGGTGGTCTTCAAGCCACGCAGCCACGCGAGCTTGTAGGTCTCGTCGAGCTTGCGGCCCGACGCACCCGCCATATAGATATTGAGCGACTGCGACTGGTCTATCCACTTCTGACGGCGCGCGCCGGCTTCCACCAGCCACGTCGCATCGACTTCGAAAGCCGTGCCGTACAGACGCTTGAGTTCTTCGGGCACGCGGTCGATGGGACGCAGCGAACCTTCGAAGTGCTTGAGGTCCATGACCATCACGTCGTCCCACAAGCCCAGCTTCTTCAGGTCACGCACCAGGTACTCGTTGACCACGGTGAACTCGCCGGACAGGTTGCTCTTCACCGACAGGTTGCCGAAGCTCGGTTCGATGGACGCGTCCACGCCGATGATGTTGCTGATGGTGGCTGTAGGTGCGATGGCCACACAGTTGCTGTTGCGCATGCCGTGTTCGGCGATGCGCGCGCGCAGTGCGGTCCAGTCCATGGCGCTGCTGCGGTCCACTTCCAAGTGGCCGCCACGTTCCTGCGCCAGCAGGTCCAGGCTGTCCTGCGGCAGGATGCCGCGGTCCCACAGGCTGCCGCGGTAGCTGCTGTAGCGGCCACGCTCTTCAGCCAGTTCGGTGCTGGCCCAGTATGCGTGGTAACAGATGGCTTCCATCGAACGGTCGGCAAACTCCACCGCGTCCATGCTGGCGTAGGGCACGCGCAACTGGTACAGGCTGTCCTGGAAACCCATCAGGCCCAGGCCCACCGGGCGGTGGCGCAGATTGCTGTCGCGCGCCTTCTTCACCGCGTAGTAGTTGATGTCGATGACGTTGTCCAGCATGCGCATGGCCGTGCCGATCGTCTTCTTCAGCTTGACCTGGTCGACCTGCAGGACACCATCCACCGGCAACAAATGCTGCGCCAGGTTCACGCTGCCCAGGTTGCAGACCGCGATCTCGGCGTCGTTGGTGTTGAGCGTGATTTCCGTGCACAGGTTGGACGAGTGCACCACGCCCACGTGCTGCTGCGGGCTGCGCACATTGCAGGCGTCCTTGAAGGTGATCCAGGGGTGGCCCGTCTCGAACAGCATCGACAGCATCTTGCGCCACAGGTCCTTGGCCGGCATGCGCCTGAAGAGCTTGATCTCGCCACGGTCCACCTTGGCTTCGTAGCCGGTGTAGGCCTCTTCAAAAGCCTTGCCGAACTTGTCGTGCAGGTCCGGGCAGGTGCTGGGGCTGAACAGCGTCCAGTCGCCACCTTCCACGACGCGGCGCATGAACAGGTCCGGAATCCAGTTCGCGGTGTTCATGTCGTGCGTGCGGCGGCGGTCGTCGCCGGTGTTCTTGCGCAGCTCCAGGAATTCTTCCAGGTCCAGGTGCCAGCTTTCCAGGTAGGCACAGACAGCGCCC
>JANOAM010000530.1:0-6839 GCA_031411215.1 Betaproteobacteria bacterium | reverse complement strand
GCAGATAGCCGACAAAGGCGAAGTTCTGGCCGTTCAGTCCGCTGCCGGCCAGCGCCAGCATCAGCGAACTGGGCCCGGCCAGCACATCCACCGGCACGTGGGCGGCCTGAGCAGCAAGCACCAGGGCCGAGCCCGGGTCGGCGACCGCGGGCAGGCCGGCCTCGGACATCAAACCCAGTGCGTGACCTTGCAAGGCCGGCGCCAGCAGCGCCTGCCACTCCGCGGCCGGCACCTCTTCGCGGCTGCCCTTGCGTGGCCGCGGCAGTTCGCGGATGTCCAGCGACTGCAGCGCTGTTGCCAGGGGCACGACGGCATCCACGCGCTTCAGGAAGGCGCGTGTGCTGCGCGCGTCTTCGGTGGCCCAGTGGCGGATCTGCGCTGCGCGCTGCAGCGCGCCCAGGGGCAGCACGGCCTGGATGTCAACAGCGTCCGTGCCCAGGTCCAGCGTGTTGGGCACCAGCACTAGATGGCCGAGTGGGCCGGGTGGTCCGGATATGGTCATGGTGCCAGCGGGTCCAGGCCCGCCTCGCGCAGCAAGGCGCAGGTCCTGATCAGGGGCAGGCCGACCAGCGCCGTCGGGTCGTCGCTGTCGATACCGTCCAGCAACGCGATGCCCAGGGTTTCGCACTTGGCACTGCCGGCGCAGTCGTAGGGCTGTTCGGTGCGCAGGTAGTGCGCGATCTCGGCGTCGCCCAAGGCGCGGAAGCTCACGCGCACGGGCGCCAGTTGCACACGGGCGTAGGCACGGTCGGCGCGCACCACCGCCACGGCTGTCTGGAAGGTGATGCGGCGGCCGCGCATGCGCTGCAGCTGCGCCACGGCGCCTTCGTGGGTGCCGGGCTTGCCTATGGGTTCACCGTCCAGGTCGGCCACCTGGTCGGAGCCGATCACCACCGCGTCCGGCCGCTGCAGGGCCACGGCCCAGGCCTTGGCCAGCGCCAGACGCTGTGCCAGCGCGGCCGGCAGTTCGCCCGGCAGCGGGGTTTCGTCGACATGGGGCGCGACCACCTCGAAGGGCAGGCGCAGGCGTTCCAGCAGTTCGCGGCGGTAGCGCGATGTGGAAGCCAAGATCAGCGTGGGTTGCGGCATGGCCGCGATTGTCGGCGCGATCTTCGGCGTGAACGGTGAAGGCCACGCTGGCTACACTTGACCGCATGTGGACGCTGTTCGGTTCCAATGGCTCGGGCTCCGCCGCGGTGGAGGCCGCGCTGCTGCGCTGTGGCGTGCCGTTCCGCTGCGTGGTGGCATCCACCTGGGAGCCGGGTCCCGGGCTGGATGAACTGCTGCGTGCCAACCCGCTGGGGCAGATCCCGACGTTGCAGTTTGAAGACGGCCGCGTGATGACGGAGAGCGCCGCCATCCTGATTCACCTAGGGCTGACGCATCCAGCATCCGGCCTGCTGCCGGTGGATGATGCGGACCGGGCGCAGGCGCTTCGCGGGCTGGTCTACATCGCCGCCAATTGCTATGCCGCCATCGGCGTCAACGACTATCCCGAGCGCTGGCTGCCCGATGCCGACGAGGCCGATCAACTGCGTTTGCGCAAAGGTGGCCGTTTGCGTCTGCATCAGCTGTGGGAGCACTTTGCCGACCAGTTCCCGGCGCCGGTGGCCTTTTATGCCGGCGTCCGGCCAGGCGCGCTGGACTTGCTGGTAGACGTGGTGTCGCGCTGGTCGGGCACTCGCGCGCACCTGCAGGCGCACCGGCCCGCCCTGGCCGCGCTGGTGCAACGCGTGGACGAAGATGCCGAATTCCGCGACCTGTTCCTGACACACTGGCCGCCCCGCGCGGCTGCCTGAATCCGCCGACACCACCGATGGCTACCCAGAACCGGCCCCAAGACCCGCGCGCCTTGAGCGTGCAGTCCCTGTGCAAGGACGGCGCCAGCTTGTCCGGCGTTTGGCCACAAAGCGCCTTGACCCGGCTGGCGGAGAGTTTGTTTGCCGAGCCGGCGGGTGATGTGACGTGGTCCGCGCTGGGCCAGGAGCTGCCTGCGCCGGGCGGTGACCCTGAGCTGTGGCTGCATCTCAAGGCCCAATCGACGGTGACCCTGCAGTGCCAGCGCTGCCTGAAGGCTGTGCAGGAGGAACTGGCCGTGGACCGCCGCTTCCGCTTCGCGCGTAGCGAAGAGGAAGCCGAGAAGCTGGACGAGCTGCTGGAAGACGACGTCTTGGCGCTGCAGCCACGTCTGAACCTGCAGGAACTGGCCGAGGACGAGCTGATCCTGGCGCTGCCCTTGGTGGCCCGCCATGAGGGCGACTGCCCAGACCCCTTGCCCCTGGCCGCCGACGACGGCTTCAGTGAGGCCGAGCCCGCGCCAAACCCCTTCGCGGCCCTGGCGGCCCTCAAAACCCGCAACTGAACCCCTGCCCACAAGCAAGAGGGCGGGTGCTATACTGTTGGGCTTTGCGGCAAGCCAATCAGGCGCTTGGCCGCCGCGTCGTGTGGGCTCACAGCTCTGCACTGCCCACCGATCTCAGGAGAATTCCATGGCCGTCCAGCAAAACAAGAAGTCGCCTTCCAAGCGCGGCATGCACCGTTCGCACAATGCCGTTGCCGCCCCCGGCACTGCGGTGGAAGCCACCACGGGTGAAGTGCACCTGCGTCATCACATCAGCCCCACCGGCTTCTACCGTGGCCGCAAGGTCCTGAAGACCAAGGCCGACGCCTGATGTCACGCCGCGAGCGGCCGCCTTTGGCAGGCCGCGCCGCGTGACCACACACTGTTCCTTCCGTGTCCGCTGAGGTCACGCCACCCGCACCGTTGACCGCGGTGCGCATCGCCGTCGATTGCATGGGTGGCGACCACGGACCGGCCATCACGCTGCCGGCCTGCCGTGCCTTCCTTGACAAACACCCCCAGGCCGAACTGGTGCTGGTGGGGGACGCCGACGCGCTGCGCGAAGCTATGGCTTGGCCGCGCTGCACCACTGTGCACGCGTCCGAGGTCGTCACCATGGACGATCCCGTCGAAGTGGCGCTGCGCAAGAAGCGCGACTCGTCCATGCGCGTGGCCATCCAGCAAGTCAAGGACGGTGCCCACGCCTGCGTGAGTGCGGGCAACACGGGCGCGCTGATGGCCGTGGCGCGCTACCTGCTGAAGACACTGGAGGGCATCGACCGCCCGGCCATCGCCGCCGTCATGCCCAACCGCCGCGACGGCTACACCACGGTGCTGGACCTGGGCGCCAACGTCGACTGCACGCCGGAACACCTGCTGCAGTTTGCGGTGATGGGCGCGTCGCTGGTGGCTGCGGTGCACGGCAAGGCCGACCCGGTGGTGGGCCTGCTCAACATCGGCGAAGAGGCCATCAAGGGCAGCGACATCATCAAGCGTGCCGGCGAACTGCTGCGCGCCGCCGGCGACGCCGGCCAGCTCAACTTCCACGGCAACGTGGAAGGCAACGACATCTTCAAAGGCACGGTGGATGTGGTCGTCTGTGACGGCTTTGTCGGCAACGTGCTGCTCAAGACCAGCGAAGGTCTGGCGTCCATGATGTCGGACTTCATCAAGCAGGAATTCACCCGCGGGCCATTCACCAAAGTGGCTGCCTTGGTGGCGCTGCCCGTGCTGAACCGTTTCAAGCGCCGCATGGACCCGCGCCGCTACAACGGCGCGGCGCTGCTGGGCCTGCGCGGCCTGGTCTTCAAGAGCCACGGCTCGGCCGACGCCTACGCCTTCGAGAACGCCTTGGCGCGGGCTTATGATGCCGCGCGCAACCGGTTGCTCGACCGGGTGCACGACCGCCTGGGGCCCACGCTCAAGGCCACACTGAACGCCACGACCAGCGCCACGACCAGCGCCACATCGAGCACCTCCTTGGCGGCCGATGCCGCGCCCGAACAAGCGGCATGACCAGCCCCCCATCGACGTCCGTCCAGCCCGCACGCTACAGCCGCATCGCCGGCACCGGGAGCTATCTGCCGCCGCGGCGCCTGAGCAATGCCGACATGGTCGAACTGCTTGCCGCGCGCGGCCAGGAGACCAGTGACGAGTGGATCGTCGAGCGCACCGGCATACGTGCCCGCCACTTCGTGGACGACGGCGTCAACAGCAGCGACCTCGCACTCCACGCTGCGCGTGCCGCGCTGCAGTCCGCCAGCCGTCGTGCGGAAGATGTCGACTTGATCATCGTCGCCACGTCCACGCCGGACATGGTGTTCCCGTCCACCGCCTGCATCCTGCAGCAGAAGCTGGGTGTCTTTGGCTGTCCGGCCTTTGATGTGCAGGCCGTGTGCTCGGGCTTTGTCTACGCGCTGGCCATTGCCGACGCCATGGTCAAGGCGGGCACGGCCAGTTGCGCGCTGGTGATAGGCGCGGAAGTGTTTTCGCGCATCCTGGACTTCAACGACCGCACGACCTGCGTGCTCTTCGGTGATGGCGGCGGTGCCGTGGTGCTGGAAGCCAGCAGTGAGCCCGGCATCCTGGCCACGGAACTGCACGCGGACGGCCGCCATGTCGGCATCCTGTGCGTGCCCGGCACCGTGTCCGGCGGCCAGGTGTTGGGAGACCCGCTGCTGAAGATGGACGGACAGGCCGTCTTCAAGCTGGCCGTGGGTGTGCTGGACAGCGCCGCACGCGCCGTGCTGGAAAAGGCTGGGCGCAGTGCCGAGGACCTGGACTGGTTGATCCCCCACCAGGCCAACATCCGCATCATGCAGGGCACGGCCAAGAAGTTGAAGCTGCCGCTGGAGAAGCTAATCGCCACGGTGCATGAGCATGGCAACACCTCGGCCGCGTCGGTGCCCTTGGCGCTGGATGACGCCGTGCGCAGCGGCAAGGTGAAGCGCGGAGACACGGTCATGCTGGAAGGCGTGGGCGGCGGTTTCACCTGGGGCGCGGTGCTGCTGGATTTCTAGCCTCTCGCGCACCCGCAAGACCAACACACCCACACACCCAACCAAGAGCATTTCAGATGCCCGCTTTTGCATTCGTCTTTCCCGGCCAGGGCTCGCAGAGCGTGGGCATGCTGGACGCCTGGGGCGACCACCCCGCCGTGCGGCAGACGCTGGAAGAAGCCAGCAAGGCGCTGGGCGAGGACGTCGCTCGCTTGATCCACGAAGGCCCCAAGGAAACGCTGGACCTCACCACCAACACGCAGCCGGTGATGCTGACGGCAGCCATCGCGTGCTACCGCGCCTGGCGTGCAGAAGGTGGCGCCGAACCGGCCGCAGTGGCCGGCCACTCGCTGGGCGAGTACAGCGCCCTGGTCGCCGCAGGTTCGCTGACGCTGGCCGATGCACTGCCGCTGGTTCGCTTCCGCGCGCAGGCCATGCAGCAGGCGGTCCCCGTGGGCGCGGGCGCCATGGCCGCCATCCTGGGCCTGGAAGCCGAACAAGTGCGCCAGGGCTGCACCGCAGCGGCGGCGGCCACAGGCGAAGCCGTGGCGCCCGCCAATTTCAACGACCCCAAGCAGACCGTCATCGCCGGCACCAAGGCAGGCGTCGACAAGGCCTGTGAACTGCTCAAGGCCGCCGGCGCCAAGCGCGCGTTGCTGCTGGCCGTGTCGGCACCCTTCCACTCGTCGCTGATGAAACCGGCGGCGGACGCGCTGCGCGAGAAGCTGGCCACGGTGGTCCTGGCGCCGCCTCGCATCGCCGTCGTCAACAACATCGACGTGGCGGTGCAGACCGAGCCCGACGCCATCCGCGAAGCCCTGTACCGCCAGGCCTTCGGCCCGGTGCGCTGGGTGGAAGTGACACAGGCCTTGCGCTCGCGTGGCCTCACGCACGTCCTGGAGTGCGGCCCGGGAAAGGTGCTGTCTGGGCTGGTCAAGCGGGTGGATGCCGACGTGCAGACGACCACGGTCCTGGACCCAGCCAGTCTGAAGTTGGCCTTGGAGATGGTGCAATGAGTGATGCCCAAAGCGCGGTTCAAAGCGACGCTCAAAGCGGGCAACAAATCGCGCTGGTCACCGGCGCCTCGCGTGGCATCGGCCGTGCCATCGCCAAGGCCCTGGCCGACGCGGGCTTTCGCGTGGTGGGCACGGCCACCAGCGAAGCCGGCGCCGCCGGTATCACTGATGCGTTGTCGGCCCAGGGTGGCAAGGGCATCGTGCTGAACGTCACCGACGGCCCGGCGCTGGACGCCGCCATCGACGGCATCGTCAAGGCCTACGGCGGCCTGCACGTGCTGGTCAACAATGCCGGCATCACGCGCGACATGCTGTCCATGCGCCTGAAGGACGAGGACTGGGACGCCGTGATCGACACCAACCTCAAGGCCGTCTTCCGTGCCTGCCGCGCCGCCACCAAGCCCATGATGCGGCAGCGCATAGGCCGCATCATCAACATCACGTCTGTCGTGGGTGTCAGCGGCAATGCCGGACAAGCCAACTACGCCGCGGCCAAGGCCGGCGTGGCGGGCCTGACACGGTCGCTGGCCCGTGAGCTGGGTGCGCGCAACATCACGGTCAACTGCGTGGCGCCGGGATTCATCGCCACCGACATGACCGAAGGCCTGCCCGAGGCCGCCAAGGCCGCGCTGCTGGCCAGCATCCCGCTGGGCCGCTTGGGCCAAGCGGAAGAGGTGGCGGCCGCCGTCGCCTTCCTGGCCTCGCCGCAGGCCGCCTACATCACAGGGACCGAGCTGCACGTCAACGGCGGCATGGTCATGAACTGAAGCAATATCCACGGGTGGCAAGCTGCCGCCCAGCCGGTTCCCGCACGGCCATTAGAATCGCGGGCTGTTTTTGTGTTCCCACTCCTGGAGGAGTCATGAGCGATATCGAAGCGCGAGTCAAGAAGATCATTGCCGAGCAACTCGGCGTGCCCGAATCCGACGTCACCACTGAAAAGGCTTTCGTGGCTGACCTCGGTGCTGACTCGCTGGACACGGT
>JANOAM010000529.1:0-4958 GCA_031411215.1 Betaproteobacteria bacterium | reverse complement strand
GAGCGTGCACGGCAACAGCGACCCGGCCTACATCGACCCGGTGTTCGGCATGCACCTCACCGGCGGCTCGGGCTCGATCGCGCACTCGTACACGCAGTACCGCGAGCTCGGCGCACGCACCCGCGCGATGCTGATCAGCGCCGCGGCCGCGCAGTGGAAAGCCGACCCGGCCAGCCTGACGACGCGCAACGGCGTGGTCATCGGCCCCGGTGGCAAGAAGCTGAGCTATGGCCAGCTCGCCGAGGCTGCCGCCAAGCTGCCGGTGCCCGAAGCGGTGGTGCTGAAGAACCCGAAAGACTTCCGCCTGATCGGCAAGGCCACCGGCCGGCTCGACGCCAAGGCCAAGTCCAGCGGCCAGCAGGGCTACGGCATCGACGTGCGCCTGCCCGGCATGCTGACGGCCGTGGTCGCGCACCCGCCGGTGTTCGCCGCGAAGCTGAAGTCGATCGACGACAGTGCCGCGAAAGCGATCAAGGGCGTGAAGGCGGTGCTGCGCATTCCGGTCGACCGTGGCGGTGAAGGCGTGGTGGTGATCGCCGACGGTTACTGGAACGCGAAGCAGGGCCGCGAGGCACTCAAGCTCGAGTGGGACACGAGCGGCGTCGAGAAGGTCGACAGCGCGAAACAGCTCGTGCAGTACCGCGAGCTCGCCGCGAAGGCCGGCCCGCGCAAGTACGAAGCCGACGTGAGCGGCTTTGCCGCCGCGCCGAACAAGATCACGGCCGAGTTCGTGTTCCCCTACCTCGCACACGCACCGATGGAGCCGCTGAACTGCACCGTGCGGGTCGCCGGCGACAAGGCCGAGCTGTGGCTGGGCTCGCAGATGCCGGGGCTCGACGGCGTGGCGGCAGCCAAGGTGCTGGGCGTGCCACCGCAGAACGTGAAGGTCAACGTGCAGATGGCCGGCGGCGGCTTCGGTCGGCGTGCGATCCCGAGCAGCGACTACGTGGTCGAGGCCTGCACGATCGCGAAGACGGCGCAGGCGGCCGGCATCAGCGCGCCGATCCGCACGCTGTGGAGCCGCGAAGACGACATCAAGGGCGGCTACTACCGCCCGATGCACCTGCACACCGCCAAGATCGGCTTCGACGCGCAGGGCAAGGTCACGGCTTGGGACCACGTGATCGTCGGCCAGTCGATCCTGGCCGGCTCGCCGTTCGAGCCCTTCATGGTCAAGGACGGCATCGACGGCACCGCGGTCGAAGGCATGAAAGAGCCCTATGACGTGCCGATGCGCCTGACGGTGCACCACCCCAAGGTCAACGTGCCGGTGCTGTGGTGGCGCAGCGTGGGCTCGACCCACACCGCGTTCGTGATGGAGACGCTGGTCGACGAGATCGCGCGCAGCACCAAACAAGACCCGGTGGCCTACCGCATGAAGCTGATGGGCGACAAGCACCCGCGCCACAAGGCCGCGCTGCAACTGGCGGTGGACCAGTCGGGCTACGGCAAGCGCCCACTCGCCGCGGGCCGTGCCTGGGGCGTGGCCGTGCACGAGTCCTTCAACACGGTGGTGGCCTACGTCGTGGAGGCCAGCGTGAAAGACGGCAAGCCGACGCTGCACCGCGTGACAGCGGGCGTGCACTGCAACCTGGTCGTCAACCCGAAGACCGTGGAGGCACAGGTCCAGGGTGCCGCGCTGATGGGCCTGGCGATGTGCCTGCCCGGCGCGGCCATCACCTTGAAGGACGGTGTGGTCGAACAAAGCAACTTCGCCGACTATGTGGTGCCACGCATCACCGACATGCCGCAGATCGTCGTGCACACCGTGCCCAGCGCCGACGCACCCACCGGCATGGGCGAGCCGGGCCTGCCGCCGCTGGCGCCGGCGTTTGCAAATGCCATCGCCAGCCTGACCGGCAAGCCTGTGCGCGAGTTGCCTTTTCGGCTAGGCTGATCGGCCGCACGATGCCGGAAGCTGCCATGCCCACTTCGAAATCCACCAAGGTGTCGGCCAAGAAGCCCGCCGCAACAGAAGGCGCCGATTCACCGTCGGCCCTGATCGACGCCAAGATCAGCGGCCTGGGCGACTGGCGCGGCGAGATGCTGGCCCGGCTGCGCGCGCTGATCCAGGCGGCGGACCCCGACGTGGTGGAAGAGTGGAAGTGGGGCCTGCCGGTCTGGTCGCACAACGGCATCATCTGCACCGGCGAGACCTACAAGAGCGTGGTGAAGACGACCTTTGCCAAGGGCGCGTCTGTGGCCGACCCCAAGCGCCTCTTCAATTCCAGCCTGGACGGCAACACCCGCCGCGCCATCGACTTCCGTGAAGGCAAAGCCGTGGACGAAGAGGCGCTGAAGGACTTGATCCGGGCTGCGGTGGCCTTGAACATGAAGTCTTCGGCACCCGGCTAGCGGTCGGGTCATGGACGCCAAGGCCCGCAAGCCCGCGGTGCTGCCCAAGTCCGACGGGGACGGCGGTGTGCAGGCCTACATCGCCAGCCTGGAACCATGGCAGGCCGCCATTGCCAGGCGCGTCGACGCGATGGTGGTGGCGCAGGTGCCCGGCGTGCGCAAGGCCGTGCGCTGGCGCAGCCCGTTCTACGGCGTTGAGGGGCAAGGCTGGTTCCTCGCCTTCGCCGCTTTTCAGCACCACATCAAATTCAGCTTCTTCAAGGGCAGCCTGCTCAAGCCCGTGCCGCCCATCGGCCAGTTCAAGGACGTACGCTCCCTGGATATGCGCGAGTCGGACCCGTTCGACGAACAACAGCTGGCGAGCTGGATAACGCAGGCCGCCGCCATGCCCGGCTGGGACGGCGGGTCCACACGCCAGGGCGGGTCGCGGCTCTAGGCCACAGGCCGGCGTGCCCATGCGCTGCAGGGCACACTTCCGCACCGATTCCCCGGACCCCAACCCGGCGCCCCGCATGCAGCACATCCCCTTCGACAACACCTACGCCCGCCAACTGCCTGGCTTCTACGTGGCCTGGAAGCCGGCCACGGCCCCCGCGCCGCGCCTGCTGTTCCTCAACAAGGCGCTGGCCACTGAACTGGGCCTGGACCCGGCCGGCCTGGCTGGCGAAGAAGGCGCTGCGCTCTTTGCAGGCAATGCGCTGCCCGAAGGCGCCGAGCCCATCGCCCAGGTGTATGCGGGCCACCAGTTCGGTGGTTTCTCACCGCAACTGGGTGACGGACGCGCGCTGCTGCTGGGTGAGCTGCTGGACCGCAGCGGCCAGCGGCGTGACATCGCTTTCAAGGGCTCCGGCCGCACGCCGTATTCACGCGGCGGCGACGGCAAGGCGGCTGTCGGGCCCATGCTGCGCGAGGTGCTGATTGGCGAATCCATGCACGCCTTGGGCATCCCGACCACACGTGCACTGGCGGTGGCGGCAACCGGTGAACAGGTCTACCGCGAAGGCGCCTTCCCCGGCGCCGTGCTGACGCGTGTGGCGGCCAGCCATTTGCGGGTGGGCACCTTCCAGTTCTTCGCAGCGCGTGGTGAGGCCGACAAGCTGGCGCAGTTGGCCGACTACGCCATCGCGCGCCACGACCCGGCGCTGGCCGGCACCGAAGGCCGCCACCTGGCCTTCCTGCGCAGCGTGGCGCAGCGCCAGGCGGCGTTGATCGCGCAGTGGATGAACGTGGGTTTCATCCACGGTGTGATGAACACCGACAACATGACGATCTCCGGCGAGACCATCGACTACGGCCCCTGTGCCTTCTTGGAAGCCTACGACCCGGCCACGGTGTTCAGCAGCATCGACCACGGCGGCCGCTACGCCTACGGCAACCAGCCGCACATCGCACGCTGGAACCTGGCGCGGCTGGCCGAGACGCTGCTGCCGCTGATGGTGGACGGCGAGGACGAGGCTGCCGTCAAAGTAGCGGTGGCGCAGGTGACCGAGGTCATCGACGCCTTCCCGGGCTGGTACGCCGCCGCGCTGCTGCAAGGCCAGCGCGCCAAGCTCGGGCTGCAGCAAACCCAGGCCGACGACACGGCACTGGCCGACGACTGGCTGGCTCTGCTGCAGCAGCACCACGTGGACTTCACGCAAGGCTGGCGTCGCCTGGTGGATGCGGCGGCGGGCGACGCCAACCCGCTGCGCGCGCTGTTTGCCGAGAGCGCGGCCATCAACCCCTGGCTGGATCGCTGGCATGCGCGCTGCGCCCGGGAAGACGGTGGCGACAGCGCCGCGGCGCAGGCCCGTGCCGCGCGCATGCGGCAAGTCAACCCCCGTGTGATCCCACGCAACCACCGCGTGGAAGAAGCGCTGGCCGCGGCGTCAGAACACGACGACCTGGGGCCCTTCAACCACCTGCTGGCCGCGCTGCAGCGGCCCTACGATGACGACCCGGCGCTGGCGCCCTACGCAGAGCCGGCACCGTTGCAGGTGACCGCGGCCTACCAGACGTACTGCGGCACCTGAAGCGGCACCTGAGCGGTACTGGGTCGACAGCTCAGCGCGCCGCCGCGCGCTGCTCCAGTTCCTGCCGCAACTGCTTGCGCACCAGGGCCGCGGCATGGCGGCGCTGCTCGTCGGGCGAGAAAGGCCGCAGCGGCGCCACGGGCACGGGCTTGCGGTCATCGTCCACGGCCACCATGGTGAAGAAGCAGCTGTTGACATGGCGCTTTTGCTGCGTGCGTATGTCTTCGGCCACGACCTTGATGCCCACTTCCATGGACGACGTGCCCGTGTGGTTGACGCTGGCCAGGAAGCTGACCAGTTCACCCACGTGCACCGGCTGCCGGAACATGACCTGGTCCACGCTGAGCGTCACCACATAGCGCCCGGCATAGCGGCTGGCGCAGGCATAGGCCACCTGGTCCAGCAGCTTGAGGATGGTGCCGCCGTGCACGTTGCCCGCGAAATTGGCCGTGTCCGGTGTCATCAGCACCGTCATCGTCAGTTGGTGGGCGGGCATGTCCATGACGGATCCTTCTTTGATGGGTGGTTCAGCGTTTCCCCAGCATGGGGGATCGGCCGATCTTCGAGTTCGTTGACTTCTGCCTGGGCGGT
>JANOAM010000528.1:0-2364 GCA_031411215.1 Betaproteobacteria bacterium | reverse complement strand
CCAATACGCCGTCTGGCGTACGGGCCCGCCCCCGGCCCGCCAGCCCCTAGACTGCGGCCCGCAATGAACCGACCGACTTTTCTGGCGCTGTGCGCCCTGCTGGGCGCGTTGTCCACGTCACCACCGGCGCTGGCCCAGCTGCCGCCGCCGCCGGTGCTGACCCTGGACGGCCTGCCCCGCCCCAACACCCCGCCGGCCGAAAAAGGCCCCGTGGTGCCGGCGCGCGTGCAGCGCTGGCGCGAAGAAGCCAAGGCGCTGGAACATGGCGACGGCGGGCCGCGCGACCCCGTGCGCGCGGCCGAGCTGTACTGCCGCGCCGCGCGCTACGGCGACGCGGAATCGCAGTACAGCCTGGCCTGGATGAAAACCAACGCGCGGGGCATCGAACGCAACGACGCCGAAGCCGCGCACCTCTTCGCGGCCGCAGCCGAACAGGGTTACGAGCAGGCGAAGAACATCCTGGCCCGCATGGGCGAACCGCTGGGCCCGCCACCGCCCTGCCTGCGCCCGCCCGACGAAGACCGCACAGCCGCCGCGCCGCCCAAGCCCGCAGTCACCGCCGGCAAGCCGGGTACGTTGATCGCGGTGTTGCCCGTGCCGCCGCCGGCCCACGCACCGGAAGCGCTGGTGCGCTTCGTCAACCTGGTGGCGCCGGAATACAAGCTGCAACCGCACCTGGTGCTGAGCATCATCGCCACCGAATCCAACTTCGACGCCAACGCCATCAGCCCGAAAGACGCACGGGGCCTGATGCAGCTGATGCCCGCCACCGCCGCACGTTTTGGTGTGCGCAACATCATGGACCCGGTGCAGAACGTGCGCGGCGGCATGGCCTACCTGCGCTGGCTGATGGCCTACTTTGAAGGTGACCTGCGCCTGGTGTCCGCCGCGTACAACGCGGGCGAAAGAGCCGTGGAGCGCTACCTGGGCGTGCCGCCGTACGCGGAGACACGGCTCTATGTGCTGAAGGTCAAGGCCGGCGTGGCAGGGCAGACGCAGCACCCGTTTGATGCCACGGCTACCACCCCCTCACCTGTGCTGCCGCTCATCAAGGCGGCGCTCACGGCGGGCGGGTTCGGACGCTGACACGGGCCTTGTGTCCGGCCTCAGATTTGCTGACGCGGAGCGGGGATGACCAGGCGGTTGTCCACCGAACGCACGCCCTTGGGTGCAGCGGCCAGCACTTCGGCGCGCTTGCGTGACTGCTCGTCCGGCGCCGGGCCGTCCATGCGAACGACGCCGTTGTCGGTGGTGACATCGATCTTCACGGCGCTGAGCGAGGGGTCCGCGGCCAGCGCGGTCTTCACGGCCGCGGTGATGGCACTGTCACTCATGGCCTGGCCGACGTCGTCCGAGGCCTGCGACACCCGGTTGGCGGCCTCGGTCGCGACGCCGGTCGCGGCGCCCTGCACCGCCTGGACCTGCGACTTCAGACCGTCCTTTCCGGCCTGCACGCTGGCGTCCAGGCGCACGCCCAACGGGCGTTCGTCGTAGTAGTTGGACATCAGCACGGCGCCCACACCAGCGGCCAGCAGAGCCAGGACCGCCACGCCCAGGCCACGGCGCCGTGGCTGGACGAACACGGGACTGCGGTGCACGGGTTCGTGCGGCGGCGGTGTGGTCGTGGACACGGTGTCGGGGTTGTGGATCATGGAAGGTCCTTTCGTCTGCTTGGGGCACGACAGAGCCGGCCTGAGAAGACTGTGGCGCATGGCCGTGCCGCCACGCATCGGCCGTGGACGGGGCCGCGTGTAGGACAAGTCCGCGTCGCGCGCGTCGGGGGCGTCGGGGATCAGCTAGGCCGGCGAGACCACGCTGGGCGCGGGGTCCAGCAGCGGCACGGTGACCGTCACGGTTGTGCCCTGTCCTGGCGCTGTGCGCAGCACCCAGGTGCCGCCGCAGGACTGCGCACGAAAGCGCATGCCCGCCAGCCCGTGCGATCCTACGCGGCCTTGCCCCGGGGTGAAGCCCATGCCGTCGTCCTCCACCGTGACACGGGCCTGGCCCGGCAGCGCTTCCAGCCTGACACGTACGTGGCGGGCCTTGGCGTACTTGGCGATGTTGGTCAGCGCTTCCTGGGTCACGCGGTACAGGGTCAGCGCGGGCTCACCGCTGAGTTTCAGGTCTGCGATGTCGGCGACAACCTGGATCTCCGATGCCCTGGCAAAGTCGCTGCACAGGATTTCCAGCGTGCGCGGCAACCCCAGGTTCTGCAGGGCCGATGGACGCAGGTTCTCGATGATGTTGCGCTTGAGCGCAATGCCCGAATCCAGCTTGCGGCCCAAGTGCTCGATGCGCTCGGCCAGTTCCGGCCCGCTGTCGGCCAGCCGCTTGCGCACGCGGGCCAGGTCCATCTTGGCCGCC
>JANOAM010000527.1:0-2601 GCA_031411215.1 Betaproteobacteria bacterium | reverse complement strand
CGAACGGCGTGACGCCTGGCTCACGCCGCTGGGCCTGCGCTTCGTGGGCGCGGGCGTTTCCGGCGGCGAAGAGGGCGCGCGCAAGGGCCCGGCCATCATGCCCGGCGGGCCGGCTTCCACCTGGAACGAACTGCGGCCCATCTTCGAAGCCATCGCCGCCAAGGTGGACGGCGAACCTTGTGTCACGCACATAGGCCCGGGCGGTGCCGGCCACTACGTGAAGATGGTGCACAACGGCATCGAATACGGTGACATGCAGCTGATCTGCGAGGCCTACGCCGTGTTCAAGGCCGCCGGCATGTCAACCGACGTCATGGCCGGTGTCTTCGAGCGCTGGAACGAAGGCGACCTGCAAAGCTACCTGATCCAGATCACCGCCAAGGCCCTGCGCCAGCGCGACCCGGAAACGGCCCAGCCGGTGGTGGACTTGATCCTGGACAAGGCCGGCCAGAAGGGCACGGGCCAGTGGACGCTGATCAACGCGGCCGAAAACGCGGTGGTGGTGAGCACCATCAACGCGGCCGTGGAAGCGCGTGTGCTGTCGTCCATGAAGGCCGCGCGGGTGGAAGCATCCAAGGTGCTGCAAGGGCCGCAGCCGGCGCTTTCGATGGCGCAGAAGGACCTGGTGGGCAAGGTACACGACGCGCTGTATGCCAGCAAGGTCATCAGCTACGCCCAGGGCCTGGATCTCATGCGCAGCATGAGCGAGAAAAAGGGCTGGGCGCTGGACCTGGGCGCCATTGCGCGCATCTGGCGCGGCGGCTGCATCATCCGTGCGCGCTTCCTCAACCACATCACGGACGCCTACCGTGCAGACCCCGGACTGGCCAACCTGATGATGGCGCCGTTCTTCACGCAACTGCTCAACCGCAGCCAGCAGGCCTGGCGTGAGGTGGTGTCCCTGGCCGTGATGCAGGGCATTGCAGTGCCGGCCATGAGCGCGTCGCTGGCCTACTACGACAGCTTCCGCACCGCGCGGCTGCCAGCCAACCTGCTGCAGGCGCAGCGTGATTTCTTCGGTGCACACACCTATGAGCGCGTGGACAAGCCGGCCGGAGAGTGGTTCCATACGGTCTGGCCCGAAGTGATCTAGGCCTATGCAGGCTGTAGTCGCGAGGCTGACGACAAGACGGACTGTGCGCATCACGCCACCATGGACCCAGCCAACCGCGACGCTCTCATCCGCGCCACCTTCGACGGCGCGCCGGACGGCATGGTCGTGCTGGCGCCGGACGGCCGTGCGCTGGCCCGCAACGCCCGCTTCCTGGCGCTGTGGAACTTTCCGCCCGACATGCTGGCCCGCGGCGACAGCCGCGAGCTGCGCGAATACGCGGCGCAGCAGGTGCTGCACCCGGAACAGTTCCTGTCCAGCCTGCAGGCCTTGCTGACGACGCGCGAGGCCGTGGTGCTGGACGAAGTGGAACTGAAGGACGGCCGTGTGCTGGAGCGCCACGTGTCGCCGCTGTCCTGCCCGGGCCTGCCTGTCAGCGTCGTCGTGCGCTGGCGCGACGTCACGGCCCGGAGCAAGGCGCTGGCTCGGCAGCAGGAGCTGACCGCCCTGCTGGATCTGGCCATGCTGGGTGCCAACCTGGCCTATTGGGACGTGGACCTGGTCAAGCGCGAGGTGAACTATTCCGACAACGGCCGCTGGCACACCATGCTGGGTTACGGTGCTGACGAAGTGGGCCCGGCCCTGGCTGACTGGGAGCATTTCATCCACCCCGACGACCTGCAGCCGCGCAACGCCGCCTGGGAGGCCCACCTGCGTGGCGAAACCCCGCGCTATGAGGCGGAATTCCGCATGCAGCACAAGGCCGGCCACTGGGTGTGGATCCTGGCCCGCGGCCAGGCCGTGGCGCGCGATGCCCAGGGCCGCGCCACACGCATGGTCGGCACGCGCATGGACATCAGCGCGCAGAAGGCTTCACAGCTGCGCCTGACCCTGGAGGCCCACACCGACGTGCTCACAGGCGCCGCCAACCGCCGCCACTTCCTGGAGCGCGCCGAGGACATGCTGCGTGCCGCGCAGCGCCAGGGCGAGCCGCTGGCGCTGTTGATGTTCGACCTGGACCACTTCAAGTCCATCAACGACCTGCTGGGCCACGCCGCGGGCGACGCGGTGTTGAAGCACTTCGCCCACTGTGCCCGCGACGTGATGCGTGAGCGCGACCTCTTCGGCCGGATTGGCGGTGAGGAATTCGCGGCGCTGCTGTTCGACAGCGGCCGTGATGCGGCGTTGGCGGTGGCGCAGCGGCTGCTGCAGCATGTGCGCGGCCACCCGGCCTCCGTGGGCGGCCAGCCGGTGGCCTACACCGTGAGCGTGGGCGTGACGGCGGCTGAGTCGGGTGGCGTGGACAAGCTCGACACCCTGCTCGACAGGGCCGACCGGGCTCTGTACCGCGCCAAGTCCGGCGGCCGCGACCGCGCCATGTTGGAAGGCGACGGTGAAGCCACTGGCCCGGGTCCTACCACCCGTAGAAACGGGGCCAGCGCGTGACGCTGCCGTCGCGGGACAGCAGTTCGTAGTGCGGGAACTGCGCCGCTGTGGCGCAGGCGTGGTTGGGCAGCACACGCAGCCGTGTGCCGACCGGGAAGCGCTGT
>JANOAM010000526.1:0-27632 GCA_031411215.1 Betaproteobacteria bacterium | reverse complement strand
CTGACCGGCAGCTACGGCGTCAACGTCTTCGGCCATGACTTCTACAAAAGCTGCATCGCCGAAGGCAGCGCGCGTGTGGCGGACCTGGGCCCGGTGCTGGGCAGCTACCACCCAGCCGTGGCCTGGAACGTGGATCAGCTGCGCCGCATCTCCGGGCAGGACGAAGTCAGCTTCCACATGAGCGGCACGGAAGCCGTGATGCAGGCTGTGCGCCTGGCGCGTTACCACACACGGCGCAGCCACCTGGTGCGCTTCTCGGGTGCGTACCACGGCTGGTGGGAAGACGTGCAGCCCGGCCCCGGCAACCCGCTGCCGCCGGGCAAGACCTACACGCTCAAGGAGATGGACGCCGACACGCTGCGGGTGCTGCGCACGCGCAAGGACATCGCCTGCGTGCTGGTCAACCCGCTGCAGGCGCTGCACCCCAACAAGTCCGCGCCCGGCGACAGCACGCTGGTGGACAGCGGCCGCCGCGCCGCCTATGACAAGGCGGCCTACACGGCCTGGTTGCGGCAGCTGCGCCAGGTGTGCAGCGACCGCGGCATCGTGCTGATCTTTGATGAGGTCTTCATGGGCTTCCGCCTGGCATCAGGTGGTGCGCAAGACTACTTCGGCGTCAAGGCCGACATGGTCACCTACGGCAAGACCCTGGGCGGCGGCCTGCCGGTAGGCGTGGTCTGCGGCAAGGCTGCCCTGATGAAGCGCTACCGCGAAGACCGCCCCGCCGACATCTGCTTCGCCCGCGGTACCTTCAACGCCCACCCCTATGTGATGGGCGCCATGCAGGTCTTCCTGGAGAAGCTGCAGAGCGAGCCCGTGCGGGCGATGTATGCAGACATGGACGAACGCTGGGACGGCCGCGCCGCGCAGCTGAACGCGCGTCTGGCTGAAGCCGGCCTGCCCGTGCAGGTGGCCAACCTGGCCAGCGTGTGGACGGTCTTCTACACGCAGCCTTCACGCTACAACTGGATGCTGCAGTTCTACTTGCGTGAACAAGGCCTGGCGCTCAGCTGGGTGGGCACGGGGCGGCTGATCTTCAGCCTGAACTACAGCGACGCCGACTTCGATGTGGTGTGCGACCGTTTCGTCGCTGCAGCCCGCGCCATGCAGGCCGACGGCTGGTGGTGGCATGGCCCAGAGCAGACCAACCAGTCCATCCGGCGCGGCGTGTTGCGCGAGATGCTGAGTCAGCGCTTCTGACACCGCATTGACATCGCGCGGACACGGCACTGTCACTTGCCGTGGCCATCGTGAGCGGCTGTGCCGGGCATGGTGTCCGGCGGAGCACGTTTGCCATGGCCAAAGACTTCGACCTGATGGAGGACAGCAACCCGTCCTCCAACCCTAGCATCCACGACCTGTCACGGCCGGCACGCCGCACCTTGCTCAAGGGCGGCCTGGCGGGCACCGTCACTTCCTTCCTGGCGCCGCTGTCCGGCTGCGCCACCACCGCCACGTCTGGCGCGCCGCTGCTGGGTTTCAAGAGCGTTCCCGTGTCCACCGCCGATACCGTCACGGTGCCCGAGGGCTACAGCGTGCAGGCCTTTGCTGCCTGGGGCGAGCCGGTGGGTCTGCAAGGTGACACCCCCGTGTTCAAGCCCGACGCCAGCAACACCGCGGCCGAGCAGGAAGCGCAGTTGGGCATGCACCACGACGGCATCCACTGGTTCCCGCACCCGTTGACACCTGACAGCAACCAGGCCGGCTTGCTGGTGATGAACCACGAGTACACCGACGACGGTCTGCTGCACCCTGATGGCATGGCCACCTGGACGGCGACCAAGGTGCGCAAGGCACAGGCCGCGCACGGCGTCAGCGTCATCGAGGTGGAAAACAAAGGCACGGCTGCTGCACCGCAGTGGGCCATCTTCAGCCCCAGCCCCTGGGCCCGCCGCATCACCGCCAACACGCCCATGGCTTTTGGCGGCCCGGCCGCAGGTCACGTGCTTGTCCAGACCAAAGCCGACCCCAAGGGCCAACGGCCGCTGGGCACGGTGAACAACTGCGCCAGTGGCATCACGCCCTGGGGCACCTACCTGACCTGCGAAGAGAACTTCATCAACTACTTCAAGGGACCCGACGAACCGAACGTGCACGAGCGCCGCTGGGGCCTGCGCAAGGGCGACCCGGCCGGCTACCGCTGGCACGAGCACGACGAACGCTTCGACGCCACCAAGAACCCGAACGAGCCCAACCGTTTCGGCTGGGTGGTGGAGATCGACCCCTACAACCCCAGCAGCACGCCGGTGAAACGCACGGCACTGGGCCGCGCCGCGCATGAAGGCGCCACCACCGTGCTCAGCAAGAGCGGCCGTGCCGTGGTCTACATGGGCGAGGACTCGCGCTTCGAATACATCTACAAGTTCGTCAGCCGCGACGCCATGAAGCCCGGTGGCGCCGCCGCCAATGCCAGTCTGCTGGACCACGGCACCTTGTACGTGGCGCGCTTCGAGTCCGACGGCAGCGGCCAGTGGCTGCCGCTGGTGCACGGCCAAGGTTCGCTGAGCACGGCCAACGGCTTTGCCGACCAGGGCGAGGTGCTGATCAAGAGCCGCCAGGCCAGCGACCTGCTGGGCGCCACCAAGATGGACCGGCCCGAATGGATCGCGGTGGACGGGGAGCGCTGGGTCTACTGCACGCTCACCAACAACAGCAACCGCGGCGGCGACAGGCAGCCCGCCGTGGACGCGACCAACCCGCGCGCCAACAACACCATGGGGAACATCATCCGCTGGCGCGACGAGAACGACTTCGACGGCACGCGCTTCCAGTGGAACCACTTCGTGCTGGCAGGCGACTCGTCGCTTGAGCGTGTGGACGCCAAGGGCAACGTCAAGGGCGACGCCTTCGCCTGCCCCGACGGCTTGTGGGTGGACGGGCGTGGTGTGCTGTGGGTCCAGTGCGACATGTCCACCAGTGCCATGGGCAAGGGTGACCTGAAGAACCTGGGCAACAACACGATGCTGGCCGCCGACCCGCGCACAGGCGAGATCCGTCGCTTCCTGGTCGGGCCCGCGGGTTGCGAGATCACCGGCGCCACCGGCACGCCCGACGGCCGCACGATGTTCATCAACATCCAGCACCCCGGCGAAACCGCCAGCGAGCGCAGCGACCCCACAGCGCCCCGCAAGGTCAGCAACTGGCCGAACTTCAGCCCGGTAGGCCGGCCACGCAGCGCCACGCTGGTGGTTCGCAAGAACGACGGCGGCCTGATCGGGACTTGACGGGCGCCAGCCACAGCATCAGCGGGAAGGCCACCCACACGCCCAGCAGCACGACCTTGCGGTCCAGGTTGAAGTGCTGCGGAATGTGGCGATGCTGCGTCGTTTGCGTGAAGGCCGCGTGAACGTGTGATGACGTACGCGTGTCGATGTGCAGGCCGCGAGGTTCTGTCATCGAACTGTTGCGACCGGGCGCGACCATGCGTGCATGGAACAAGCTTTTGCCCCGCCGCCGAGCATCAATCCTGGCCTGGAGGTAGAGACTTGGCTGCCGCAGCGGCGTTCATTGCGCGTGGCGGTGGTGTCCGAGACCTACCCACCCGAGGTCAATGGCGTGGCCGCCACCATCTCGCGCGTAGTCGAAGGCCTGCACATCGCCGGGCACGAGTTGCAGCTGGTCCGGCCGCGCCAGGACAGGTCCGAAGCCGCAGCCCAGGACGCGCGTTTCGCCGAAGTGTTGATGCGCGGTCTGCCCATCCCGCGCTACCCGCAGTTGCGCATGGGGTTGCCGTCCAAGCGTGCCCTGGTGCAACTCTGGACCCTGCAACGGCCAGACGTGGTGCATATCGTCACCGAGGGGCCGCTGGGCTATTCAGCGCTGCAGGCGGCCACGCAACTGAAGTTGCCGGTGGTGTCGGACTTCCGCACCAACTTCCAGGCCTACAGCAAGCACTACGGCATTGCGTGGTTGCGCACACCCATCATGGGCTACCTGCGCAAGTTCCACAACCGAACGGCCTGCACCATGGTGCCCACCGACGGTCTGCGCGGCGAGTTGATGTTGGCTGGCTTCAAGAACCTGCGCGTGGTTTCGCGTGGCGTGGACACGCGGCTGTTCGACCCGGCGCGCCGCAACGCCGCGCTGCGCGCCAGCTGGGATGCCAGCGCCAACGACCTGGTGGCGATCTGCGTGGGCCGATTGGCGCCGGAGAAGAACCTGACCTTGCTGATGGATGCCTTCGACGCGCTGCGAGCGCGCGAGCCACGGGCCAAACTGGTGGTGGTGGGCGATGGCCCGTTGCGCGCAGCTCTGCAGCAGCGCTGCCCAATGGCCATCTTCTCGGGCATGCAACGCGGCGAGAACCTGGCCACCCACTACGCATCGGCTGACCTGTTTCTATTCCCCAGCACCACCGAGACCTTCGGCAATGTGCTGCCTGAAGCCATGGCCAGCGGGCTGGCTGTGGTGGCCTACGACTACGCCGCGGCTCGTCAGCTGGTTCGCCATGGCGACGACGGTTTGTTGGTGCCGTTTGACGATGGTGCGGCCTTCTGTGCTGCGGCCGAGCGGCTGGCCGGCCAGCTGGGTTGGGTACGTGCCATGGGCAGGGAAGGGCGGCTCACCGCCAGGCGTCAGGACTGGGCCAGCATCGTCGAGCTGGTGGAACAGACCTACCTGGGTGCGATGTCACAGCCGACGCGCACGCCGCGAGCGGCCTGGCGACCGGCGCTGCCGCTGTAGTTGACGGTCAGGTCTGGCGCAGCCCGTGGTCGCGCCACCACAGCCAAGCCACGCTGATGCTCACCAGGGCACCCAGGGCCACCATCACCATGCGCACGTCCAGGCCCCAGGCCAGCAGCGCGGCGTAGCTGCCCAGCATCACCAGTATGCTGGCGTTCTCATTGAAGTTCTGAACAGCGATGGAGCGGCCCGCCGTCAGCAGCACATGACCGCGGTGCTGCAGAAGCGCATTGAGCGGCACCACCAGCGCGCCGCCCAGCGCTCCCACCACCGCCATGGCCAGCACGGCCAACCAGGCCGTGGACAGCTGCGCCGCCAGCGGCACGGCCAGGCCCATCAACACACCCAGGGGCAAGACACGGGGTGCCTGGGCCAGGCTCACGAACCGGGCTGCCAACCCGGCGCCGATGACGATGCCCACCGCGACCGCACCTTGCAGGTAAGCCGCCTGGTCCAGACCCAGCTGCAGCACGTCCACGCCCCAGCGCAACACCGCAAACTGCAGCACTGCGGCGGCACCCCAGAACAGCGTGGTCACCGCCATGGACAGGGCCCCTGCGCTGTCAGCCCACAAGCGGCGCTGCGCGTCGGCAAAGCCGCGCACCATGGGCCGCAGCCTCAACGGGTTGCCGGGGTAGCGGGCGCCGCTGTCGGGTATGCCCAGATTGAGCAAAGCGGCCAGCCCGTACAAGACCAGCAAGGACACCAGCGACAAGGTCAGTGCCGCCGCGCCGGGCAACAGCTGCAGCCCCGCGCCACGCGCCCAGGGGCTGATCAGGAACCCGCCCAGCACCGTGCCCAGGACCACGGCGCAGACGGTGGTCACCTCGATCCAGCCATTGGCCGCCACCAGACCGCGGGCCGGCACCAACTCCGTCACCAGCCCGTACTTGGCAGGCGCATAGGCCGCGGCGCCTACGCCCACCACGGTCATGGCCAGCAAGGGGCTGCTGCCCAGCAGCAGCAGCGCCAGGCCCAGCACCTTGACCAGGTTCATGGCCAGCATCATGCGGCCCTTCTTCACCGCGTCGGCCCAGGCGCCCACACAAGGCGCCAGCACCACATACGCGATAGTGAAACTGAACTTCAGCAGTGGTGCCCACCAGCCAGGCGCACCCTGGTCCAGCAGCAGCGCAACGCAGACGATCAGCAGTGCGTTGTCGGCCAGCGCAGAACAGAACTGCGCGGCGATGAGGACATGGAAGGCGCGAGGCAGCGCATGTGCATGAGGCGAGTGTGCCGCCATCGGAGACACGGTTGGCTGGGTTCGCACGCGGGCCTGTGTAGAGCCTGAAAGGCGGCATTGGACCCGCGGCGCATGACAGGCGCGTGAGCGTCGCGCACATCACCTGTGCCGCGAAGGGTCAACGTTCTCGGCGCGGTTCGACCGTCCTTGCACCTGGTCATCCTGCTATTGAGCGTAAGCGGCAAAGTCTTGCTTCGTTGCCTCCTTCGCTACGCCGACGGCCTCCTCCAGCCATTTCTTGGGGCGACGGTCCAGGTCCTTGGCAATGGCGCCGGAGCCCTTGCTGGCTGCGTGGACTGCGGCAAGATCGGCGGCCATGGCGGCCAGCAGGTCTTCGGTGAGGCCCTTCGCCTGCACGTCATCGACATCAATCTTGCGAGAGTCCGGGGCAACACGCCGCAGCAGGAAGCCCGCTTCGCATCGGAGGTGCGGATCAGGGGACCGGTAGGCCCCGAACGCCGCTTCCAGAAAACGATTCGGTTCACTGACCTCATGCGCCCAGACCCAAGCAGAAGGCACGAGCGCCTTCGCTTCCCTGACGATACGCCCGGAGTTCCATGAGGCAATCACGTGAAAGCGCGGACGTCCGAGGCTCCCTCCACCCTTGCTGCGCGACGCAAAACGTTGCACCTTGGCACCATCGGGAAGCGTGGCCTTCAACGCCTCCTTGACTTCGCCCGCGGGTTTGGCGTCCGGACAGCGATCGACCTCTTGCCAGTACTCACCATTGGTCCTTTTCGTCGGGTTTGCGTAGGACCTCATCCATCCTGAGCCTTCGTCCGGCAGCACTGCATGCGGGCTTGCCAAACCACTTTTGTAGCCCTTGAGCACGGCCTTGACCAGATCGGCCAGCGATAGGTTCAGGTCCGGCGCCAACACCGCACTGGTTGTCAGCCTCACAAGGTCGAAGGCATACGGCATGACCGCGGCCTCATCGAAGTCATTGATTCCCCAGACGAGCCGCGCATCGGCGTCGCGCCACGTTCCGTAGTTCTCCAGGTGAATGTCACCAATGCACAGAACCTGTGGCGCGGTGGCAAGCGATGGACACAGCGTCTCGATCGTTCGAGCCCAGCGGAAGTAAGTGGCGCGGAGAAAGTCGAACCCACTTTTGCGCATGCGGCGATGCTTGGCATCCAGATCCGCGTCGACCACGTCGCACTGCTTGCGCAGCCAACTCTCGTAGGCAGCGACGTCTTGACCGATGGACCCCATGACCCGCTCTCCCCTTCGCGCACGACACTTGCGATTGTCCAAGTGTTTCAGTGACGACCGCCGAAGCCACCCATCCACACATCGATGGATGTTTGCTGTCGCATTCAAGGGGCAGCGGAAACCGGACTGGCTGCCGGTTTTCAATATGTCCTGAAACGATGTAAACTATTTATATCGTTACAAGGAAGCCCAACATGCCCGCCACCAAAACTTCCCCCCGGACCGTCACCAAGCGCGCCGCCCCCAGCAAGGCCACACGCGCCAAACCCGCGCCAGTGCCTGCCGCGGCAGCGCCGTTGGATCTGGCTGTCAAGCACACGGTTGTCGCCAAGTCGGCCAAGCCGGTGAAGCTGGCAAAGGCCGTGAAAGCGGCCAAGCCGCCCAAGTTGCGCAGCAAGCCCGTACGCGACAGCTTCACCATGCCGGAGGCTGACTTCGCACTCATCGCGACCTTGAAGGCGCGCACCTTGGCAGCCAAACGTGAGACCAAGAAGAGCGAGCTGTTGCGCGCTGGTCTGCATGCGCTGGCTGCGCTGGACGCGGGCGCGCTGGTGGCGGCGCTGGCTGCGCTGGAGCCGGTGAAGATCGGCCGGCCGAAGTCCGGCCATTGAAGCCCGCAAGCCCGTGGACGCCGACACGCTGACCTGGTGGACGCTGCTGCGCAGCGTCGCAGGGCTGAATCTGGTCTTGTGGGGCGGTGTGGCCTGGCTGTTGTGGCGCAGCCGTGACCGCTGGCCGCCGATGACCTGGATGAGCCGCCGTTGGCAGCTGGCCTTGTCCGCGGGCTATGTGCTGGGCTGCGGCTACCGGTCGCTGCTGCCTGTCTTCGATGTTCAGCGCATGGTGCTGGTGGACAGTTTCTGGTCCAGCGTGCTCGTGGGCCGCAGCGTGGCCACGGTGGCCGAGTTGTGCTTCGCGGCGCAGTGGGCGCTGCTGCTGCGCGAGATGTCACGTGATACAGGCAGCACCTTCGGTTCGGCGGTGTCTCGCGCTGTCTTGCCGGTGATCGCCACCGCCGAAGCGTTTTCCTGGTACTCGGTGCTGACCACGTCCAACCTGGGCCACGTCGTGGAAGAGTCGCTCTGGGCCCTGTGCGCCGCCGCGCTGGTGTTCAGCTTGCTGAAGATGTGGCACCGCGTGCACCTGACGCGCAGGCCGCTCCTGCTGCTGTGGTGTCTGGCCGGCTCGGCCTATGTGGCCTACATGGGGCTGGTGGATGTGCCCATGTACCTGGAACGCTGGCTGTCTGATGAAGCGCTGGGACGCCACTACCTGACGCCGGTGCAGGGCCTGGCCGATGTGTCGATGCGCTGGATCGTGTCTCACGATTGGATTCATTGGCGCACCGAGGCATTCTGGATGTCCGCCTACTTCAGCGTCGCCGTGTGGATGAGCGTCGCGCTGGTGCTGGCGCCGCAACTGCACCTGCGGCGGCCGCCAGCGACCCCCTGAAGCGGCACCGCAGCAACGGCAGTCAGACACTTCAGGCGGCGACGGCCCACGAAGGGATGGGCACGTGCGTGGCCTGCGGTTGCGACTCCGCGCGGCCAATGCCCACGTATTCGATGCCCAGCGCCCGCATCTCGCCAGGGTCGTAGAGGTTGCGGCCATCCAGCACCAGCGGGCGCTTCATGCGTGCCTTCAATTCCGCAAAGTCCGGGCTGCGGAACTCACGCCATTCGGTGACCACCAGCAGGGCTGATGTGTCCTGCAACGCCGCCATGGGGTGGTCCACCAAGGCCAGGCCTTCACGTGTGCAGAACCGGGCCGCCACACCGGGCATGGCCACCGGGTCGAAGGCCTTGACGTGCGCGCCGCGTCTGAGCAGTTCCTCAATCAGCACCAGGCTGGGCGCCTCGCGCAGGTCGTCGGTGCCGGGCTTGAAGGCCAGGCCCCACATCGCCACGGTCACGCCCTGCAAGGACTCGCCCAGCCGCGCCACCAGGCGTTGCGCCAGCAGCTGGCGCTGCCGGTCGTTGATCTGCTGTACGGCCTTCAGCATGGGCAAGTCCACGCCCACGTCCTGCGCCATGCGGTGCAGCGCCTGCACATCCTTGGGCAGGCAGGAACCGCCCCAGCCCAGACCTGCATAGAGGAAATGGCTGCCGATGCGCGGGTCGCTGCCTATGCCCAGGCGCACCTTCTCGATGTCCGCACCCAGCTGTTCGGCCAGCGCGGCCATCTCGTTCATGAAGCTGATGCGCGTGGCCAGCATCGCATTGGCGACGTACTTGGTCAGCTCCGCGCTCTTCACGTCCATCACCAGCAGGCGGTCGCGGTTGCGCAGGAAGGGCGCGTACAGCGCGCGCATCAGCAGCGTGGACTGTTCGTCGTCAGCACCGACCACGATGCGGTCGGGCCGCATGAAGTCCTCGATGGCGTCGCCTTCCTTCAGGAATTCCGGGTTGGACACCACGGCAAAGGGCAGCAGCGCCGCGCGTTCCCGCAGCACCCGCGCCACGGTGGCCTGCACCTTGGCGGCGGTGCCCACCGGCACCGTGCTCTTGTCGACGATGACCTTGTAATCGCTCATGTGCTGGCCCACAGTGGCCGCGGCCGACAGCACATGTGCCAGGTCGGCGGAGCCGTCTTCGGCAGGCGGTGTACCCACGGCGATGAAGACGATGGTGCCGTGACCGACGGCCAGCGCCGCGTCGGTGGTGAAGAACAGGCGGCCGGCGGCGGCATTGCGCTGCACCAGCAGGTCCAGCCCGGGTTCGTGGATAGGCATGCGGCCTTCCTGCAGGCCCTGCACACGTGCAGCGTCGATGTCCAGGCAAGCCACGCTGTTGCCCATGTCCGCCAGGCAGGCCGCGGTCACCAGACCGACGTAACCTGCTCCTATCACGCATACCTTCATCCGATGCTCCGGGTGGCGGCTTCGCCTCGAAGCCAAATGCGATGCTGGCCAGTTCCTGTGACCGGGTCGTGAACGAATCCGGTCAAACCGCGGCGGCTGTCGCCACCTCGCGGCTCACGAAGTCCTGGTATGCCAAGCGCAGCCCATCGGTCAGCCGCGTGCGTGCTTGCCAGCCGGCCGCCTTCAAGCGGCCCACGTCCATCAGCTTGCGCGGTGTGCCGTCGGGCTTGCTGCTGTCGAAGCGAATCTCGCCGTCGAAACCCACCACCTCGGCGACCTGGTGCGCCAGATCTGCAATGGTGCAGTCCTCGCCAACGCCGATGTTGACCACAGGGGGCTCAAAGCGGCCGCTGACGGTCTCGTCGCTGCCCAACAGCGCCGCGAAGCGGTCTTCGGCCAGGCTCAACAGAAAGACGCAGGCCTCGGCCATGTCGTCGCTGTACATGAACTCGCGCAGCGGCTGCCCGCTGCCCCAGACCACCACATGGCCTGCACCCTGCACCTTGGCCTCATGGAACTTGCGCAGCAGCGCTGGAATGACGTGGCTGTGGGTGGGGTGGTAGTTGTCCCCGGGCCCATACAGATTGGTTGGCATGGCCGCGAGGAAACGCGTGCCGTATTGGCGGTTGTAGCTCCAGCACATCTCGATGCCCGCAATCTTGGCCAAGGCGTAGGGCTTGTTGGTGGGTTCCAGAGGCCCCGTCAGCAGGTATTCCTCGCGCAAGGGCTGGGGAGCGAGCTTGGGATAGATGCAGCTGGAACCCAGGAATAGCAGGCGTTTCACGCGATGTCTGTAGGCGGCGTGGATGATGCTGGTGTGGATTTCCAGGTTGTTGCGGATGAACTCCGCCGGCAGCGACTGGTTGGCCACGATACCGCCCACTTTTGCGGCGGCCATGAACACGTACTCCGGGCGCGTGGCCTCAAAGAAGACATCCGTCGCGCGCGCGTCGGTCAGATCAAGTTCAATCCGCGTGCGAAGCAACAGGTTCTCGTAGCCCTGACGCTGCAGTTGCCGCACGATGGCGCTGCCGACCAGGCCGCGGTGGCCCGCCACAAAGATTGACGAAGTCTTGTCCATGATCTCACTCGTGATGATCAAACGCGCGAAAGCCAGCCAGCCGGACCATGCTGTCGCGGCGTGCGGAGGCGTAGTCGTGGTCGACCATCTCTTCCACCATTTCTTGGAAGGTGGTGGTGGGGGCCCAACCCAGCCTGTCGCGCGCCTTTGAAGCGTCGCCGAGCAGGGTTTGCACTTCGGTTGGGCGGAAGTAGTGAGGATCGACACGCACGACCACGTCGCCCAGCTTGCAACGGGCACGCAGTTCGCCGCGCGTCGGGCGCACACCCGTTACCACGGCCACTTCGTCGACGCCACTGCCGCGGAACGCCAGGTCGATGCCGAGCACGGCCGCAGAACGAAGCAGGAACTCGCGCACGCTGAACTGGTGGCCGGTCGCTATGACAAAGTCTTCCGGCGTGTCTTGTTGCAGCATCAACCACTGCACCAACACGTAGTCGCGGGCGTGTCCCCAATCGCGCAGGGCGTCGATGTTGCCCATATACAGGCAGTCCTGCAGGCCCAATGCGATGCGCGCCATGCCGCGGGTGATCTTGCGCGACACAAAGGTCTCGCCGCGCAATGGGCTCTCGTGGTTGAAAAGGATCCCGTTGCAGGCGTACATGCCGTAGGCCTCGCGGTAGTTCACGGTGATCCAGTAGGCGTAGAGCTTGGCCACTGCGTAAGGGCTGCGCGGGTAGAAGGGCGTGGTTTCACGCTGTGGCGTTTCCTGCACCAGGCCGTACAGCTCACTGGTGCTGGCCTGGTAGAAGCGCGTCTTCTTCGTCAGGCCCAGGATGCGCATGGCTTCAAGCAGGCGCAGCGTGCCCAGTGCGTCCGTGTCGGCGGTGTACTCGGGCTGTTCGAAGCTCACCGCCACGTGACTCATCGCGCCGAGGTTGTAGATCTCGTCGGGCTGCACCTGCTGGACGATGCGGATCAGGTTCGTGCTGTCCGTCAAGTCGCCGTGGTGCAGGAAGAAGTTGCGGTGCTCGACGTGGGGGTCTTGAAAGAGGTGGTCGACGCGGTCGGTGTTGAAAAGGGACGCGCGCCGTTTCACCCCGTGTACGACATAGCCCTTCTGAAGCAGCAGTTCGCTGAGGTAGGCGCCGTCTTGTCCCGTGACGCCGGTGATGAGCGCTGTCTTGGTCATGTGCATGGTGAGATCTGCCAGACCGGCAACCATGCCAGCGGACCATGACACAGGCCGACGTTCTGGCTGGACCTTTGGGACCACATAAGGTGCTTGTGCCATGCGCGTGCTGACATGTCCTGCCTCGCTCCCAGGTCGCGGGGGTGCCGTTCGTCAACTGCCACACGGTATTCACGGCATGGTCACAGCGCACGCCTAGTCTGAGCGGCTCATTCCGATGCCTTCCGGGTGGGCCCGCCGGGCCCGGCGGTGGGTGACTCCTTCTGCTGCCCATGCCTCGCCCGAATCAGCGCATCTCGTCCGCCCGCGGCTTCACCTTGCTTGAACTGCTGGTGGTGATGGTCATCATCGGCCTGCTCGCGGGCTACGTGGGCCCCAAGCTCTTTGCCCAGATCGGCAAGTCCGAGATCAAGGTAGCCAAGGCGCAGATCGACGCGCTGCAAAAAGCGCTCGACCAATACCGCCTGGATGCTGGTCGCTATCCCACTACGCAGCAGGGGCTGACGGCGTTGGTCACCAAGCCGGCAGACGAAGTGCGCTGGCAAGGCGCCTATCTGGCAAAGGCGGTGCCCTTGGACCCTTGGGGCCGCGCGTACAACTACCGGTCTCCGGGCCAGCATGGCGAGTACGACCTGTTCACATTGGGCCGCGACGGCGCACCTGGCGGCGAAGGCGACAACGCCGACGTCACGAGCTGGTGACCACCATGCTGGAGTTTGAAGCCGAGCTGCTGGCGCCCCGCGGCGGGCGACGTGTCGTGCGCGTGCAGGCGGCCAGTGCAGCAGACGCCGCACGCGTGCTGGGGGTGGGTCCGGCACAGTTGTTGGATCTCAAGCAGATCACCACCAGGGCGCGCAACAGAGGTCGCGCCCGGCTGGACCTGCGCCTGTTTAGTCAGGAACTGGCCCTGCTGCTGCGCGCCGGCATTCCCTTGCTGGAAGCCTTGCAGACGCTGCAGGAGCGTGACGGCGGGCGTGGCACGAGGCTGGATGATGTGATCCTGGCACTGCAGCAAGGTCGGTCGCTGTCGCAGGCGCTGGCACTGCAAGGCGACACGTTTGACGAACTGTTTGTCGCCATCGTGTCGGCCAGCGAACGCAGCGGCCAGACCGCACCGGCGCTGGAACAGCACGCGGCCTACCTGGCCTGGGCACAGCAGTTGCGCGCCAAGTTGGTGGCCGCGGCGATCTACCCGGCGCTGCTGCTGGGTGCCGGCCTGTCGGTCGTGGCCTTTCTGCTGTTGTATGTGTTGCCGCGCTTCGCGCCTGTGTTCGAAGGCATGGGCGACCGCGTGCCCGCCGCGTCGCGTGCCCTCATTGCGCTGGGCGTGGCCGTGGCTGCCCAACCCGGCTGGGTGGCCACCGGCGTGCTGGGCGCATTGACCGCCTTGGTCGCGGCGTCGCGCAGCGCGGCGGTGCGGCAGTCCCTGTGGCGGGTCTTGTGGCGGTCACCGGTGGTGGGCGCGCGCTGGCGCGTGGTGGTGCTGGCGCGTCTGTACCGTGGCCTGGCCCTGCTGCTGGGTGCGGGCGTGCCCGTGCCTGCCGCCTTGCACTTGTTGAAGGACAGCCTGCCCGGGCCCTTGCAGCCTGCACTGGCCGAGACCGCGCGGGCGGTCAGCAGCGGGCTGCGCCTGTCCCAGGCGCTGGACGCGCAGGGCCTGGCCACCCCGGTGGCGCGCCGCATGGCGGTGGTGGGTGAGGGCAGCGGCGAACTGGGCCTGATGCTGGAGCGTGCCGCCATCTTCCATGACGAGGAGATCTCGCGCTTGTCGGAACTGGTGGTGCGCGCTGTCAACCCGGTGCTGATGCTGGTCATGGGCGTGGTCATCGGCGGCATCGTGGTGCTGATGTACCTGCCCATCTTCACGCTCATGGAGCAGGTGCAGTGAACACCGCCACCGACTCCCCCTGGCGTGTGGACTTCAGTGCCTGGCCGTTGGCCGAGGCCACACGCCACCGCGCGCTGCTGGCGCTGGACGCGGGTGGCCGAGCCCACCTGCTGGCCGACCGCGCCGCCGACCCACTGCTGCTGGAGGCGGCTGAGGCGCACACCGGCCGCAGCCTGCTCTGGGCCGAATGCGAAGACACGCTCATCAACCACTGGCTGGCCGCTGGCCAGGCCAGCGGTCGCGCGCTGGACGCCGTGTCCGGCGTCGGCCAGTCCACGGGCGACGCGCAGGAGACGCAGGAATTGACCCTGCAAGGCCAAGACTCGGGCGCCAGCCCGGCCGTGCGCCTGCTGGACGCCGTGCTGTACGACGCGCTGAAAGACGGCGCCAGTGACCTGCACTTCGAAACGCAGGCCGACGGCATGGCCGTGCGCCTGCGGCTGGACGGCGTGATGATGGATCTGCGCCGCATCGAAGGTGTGGCACTGGCCGAGCAGATGGTGTCGCGGCTGAAGGTGATGGCCGACCTGGACATCGGCGAACGCCGCTTGCCCCAGGACGGCCGTTTCAAGCTGCGCGCACATGGCCGCGACATCGACTTCCGTCTGTCCATCATGCCCAGCGTGCACGGGGAAGACGCCGTGGTGCGTGTGCTGGACCGCGCCGCCGTCGAACAGGGGCAGGGCACTCTGACACTGGCGGCGCTAGGCTTTGCGCCCGACCTGGCGGCGCACATCATTTCACTGGCGCGGCAGCCGCACGGCATGCTGCTGGTCACCGGGCCCACCGGCAGCGGCAAGACGACGACGCTCTATGCGGCCATCACGGAAATTCACACCGGCCGCGAGAAGATCATCACCATTGAAGACCCGGTCGAGTACGAACTCCCGGGCGTGGTGCAGATCCCCGTCAACGAACGCAAGGGCCTGAGCTTTGCCCGCGGCTTGCGCAGCATCCTGCGCCACGACCCCGACCGCGTGCTGGTGGGCGAGATCCGCGACGCGGAGACCGCGCAGATCGCCGTGCAGGCCGCACTCACCGGCCACCTGGTGTTCAGCACGGTGCACGCCAACCATGCCTTTGACGTCATCGCGCGCTTCATGCACATGGGGCTGGACCTGTACAACGTGGTCTCGGCGCTGAACGCGGTGCTGGCTCAGCGCCTGATGCGCAAGCTGTGCGGCCACTGTGCGCGACCCGACACCAGCGCCGACACCGTACGGTTTCTGGCCCAGGACGCACAGGACGCACAGGGGCACGACGGCAGCCCGCTGCAGGCCCGTGCGGGCGTCGGCTGCGCGCACTGCCACGGCACCGGCTACCGCGGCCGCCAGGCGGTGGCCGAGGTGCTGGTGCTGGACGACGAATTGCGTGACCTGATCGCCGCGCGTGCGCCCATGCAGCGCATCCGCCAGCACGCGCGGGACCAGGGCATGCGGCCCTTGCGCAGCGCAGCTGCAGAACTGGTGCGCCAGGGCCGCACCAGCGTCGAAGAGTTCCAGCGGGTGATTGCCGGTGCTTGAGTGGCTGCGCAACCGCCGCCAGGGGCGCCGCAGTGGCGCAGCCACGGTGCTGCGCCTGCCGGCGTCGCAGTTGACCGACCTGGTCTGCCCCGAGAGTCTGACGCCGGCCACGGCGCGTCGGGCCTGGGCACAGCGTGTGCTGGCGCACTACCACGGCGACGCGGCGGCGGCTTGGCCTCTGCTGGTCTGGTCGGGATTCGGCGCCCAGGTCGTGACAGCCTGGCGCGGCGGCAACGCGGCGCACAGCACCCAGCTGGCGCAGGGCCGCAGTGAACGGCTGGTCCGCATCGAGCCCACCTGGCCGCTGCTGCTGCAGGCGCTGCTGGCCAGCCGAAGCGCCCTGCGCCGCGCCGAGTCCGGGCGTGCCCTGCTGCTGGAAACCGGCGACCAGGGCACGGCCGTGCTGACCCAGCTGACCCTGTGCAAGGGCCGCCTGCAGACCCTGCAACGGCGTCGGCTGGAGGCGCCCTGGACCGAGCACCTGCTGGCCCAGCATCGCGAAGCAGGCGCGGGGCCTGTGGTGGCGGCGTGGGTGCTGGGCACCGGTGCGGCCGCCGCGCTGCAGACCCTGCTCGCCGCGGGCGTGGACGCGCAGGGCCAGGACAGCCTGCCGGCGGCGGTGCGGCCGGCTCACGCGCCGGACTTCACCAGGCCCGACCCACGGCCCGGCGCGCTGGCCTGGGCTGCGCTGGCCGTGGGGGGTTTGATGCTGGCCGGCACGTCCTGGGCCGCGGCACAGGCTTGGCAACAGCGTGCAGCCGCGATGGCGGTGGCCACCCCGGCGGTGTTGCCGGCCACCGCCCGCTTGGCCCCGGTTGATTCCCCGTCGCCCACAGTCGCGCTGCGCCTGAACCACCCCTGGCGCGAGGTTTTTCTGGCGGCCGAAAGACCTGCCATCGCTGGCCTGAACTGGCTGGTGCTGGAGCACCAGGCGGGCGCCGACCTGCGCCTGCAAGGTGTGGCGCGTGCGCCAGAACTGGTGCAGCGGGCGGCCACTGCCCTGCGCATGCAAGCGCCCTGGCGGCACGTGCTGGTGGCGCGGCTGGACAGCGAAGGCGAGCAACTGGTCTTCGAACTCACGGCCCGTGGGCCCGGTCTGGCGCCGTGATGGACCGACTGTTGCTGAGCTTGCGCGACCAGGCCGCCAGCGCCTGGCCGCTGTGGGCCGGCGCGTTGGCCGCGCTGCTGGCGACACTGTTGCTGCTGGGCCCGGTGACGCAGTGGCAGTTGCAGGCCGAGTTGCAGGCCGAGCAGCAATTGTCTGCGGCCAGCCAGGCCCGTCCTCTGCGGTCCCCCACGGCGCCCCCGTCGCCGGCCGCTGCCATCGGCGCTGCGACGCTGCTGCCAGAGGCCACGCGTTCGCCCGAGCGTTCGGCCCAGCTGGCTGGGCTGGCGCGGCGCCACGGGGTGCGGGTGCAGCGCCTGCGCGAGCAGTTCGACGCGGCCGGCCAGCTGCAGCTGTCGCTGTCGGGCCAGGCCGCCTATGCCAACTGGCGCGCATTCGTGGCCGCGGCGCTCGCAGCGGACCCGGCCCTGGCGCTGGACAGGCTGCGCCTGCAACGCGCCGACGCCGACGCCGTGGAGCTGGACGCAGACACCCAGTGGACCTTCCTGCACCGAGGCGCCACGACGGCCGGCGCGGGCCCCTCCGCACGCCGCGAGGTGGCCCGGTGAAACCGGCGCTGTGGCTGGGTCTGGTGCTGGCCTGTGGCGGCGCGCTGGCCGTGGCCTGGCTGCCCGAGGACGAGCCGGCTGCCGCCCTCACGCGCGCGCCGCGGGTGGATGCAGACCAGACGCGGCCCATCTCCCGGCAAGCGCCCCTGCCCGCGCCTGATGTCACCCAGGCTGCGCCGGCCGTGCGCACGCGCCAAGCCTGGCCCGACCTGGCCGCCGGTGCACGCGCGGCCTGGTCGCCGCCGCCCAAGCCCGTGCCGCCGGCCCCACCGCCACCGCCGCCCGCCCCGCCACCGGCGTTCCCCTACCAGTGGCTGGGCCAGTTGCAGGACGGTGGCGTCACGCGCTGGTTCATCGCCAGCCCGCAGCAAACCCTGGCCGTGGCCGCGGGAGACACCGTGGACCAGCACTGGCGCGTCGAAGGCAGCGAAGGCAGCCGGCTGCGCGTGACTTGGCTGCCCACGGGCGCCAGCGTGCTGCTGAATGCCCGGTGAACGCCCAGTGAAGCCACCCCCTCCAGCCCAGCCGGACTCCGCATGACCCCGACTCTTCCCTTCGCTGCCATCCGGGCGCCTTGCCGCGGTCTCTGGGCGCCCCTGCTGCTGGCGTTGGCCGGCTGCAGTCTGCCAACCGTGCAGCGCAGCCCGGGCGGTGCGCCCGAGGCCCGCTTCGAAAGCCTGGCCCGCAGTTTCGACCACAAGGCTCCTCCGGCACCGGCCCCGACCGCGGCGTCCACGTCGGCCCAAGCCACCCGTCCGGCCGCGCCCGCCGCACCCGTACCCGACCCGACCATGCTGCCCGGCCCCGCCTTCCAGAAGACGGTGTCGCTGGAATTCCGCGAAGCACCGCTGCGCCAGGTCTTCGAGGCGCTGGCACGCAGCAGCACGATCAACTTTGTCTTCGACAAGGACGTCAAGACCGACACCCGCGTCACCGTGTTCTTGCGTGGCGTCTCGCTGGACGAGGCCATGCGCGTGATCCTGGCCACGCAGCAGCTGGACCGCAAGCTGCTCAACGACAACACGCTGCTGATCTTCCCCAACAACGCCGCCAAGCAGCGCGAACACCAGGAGTTGCTGACCCGCGTCATCTACCTCACCAATGCCGACCCCAAGGCCGCCATGGCGCTGGTGCGCACGATGGCCAAAACACGCGACGTCGTCGTCGACGAACGTCTCAATGCGCTGGTGGTGCGCGACACCCCTGAGGTGGTGCGTCAGATCGAACGGTTGCTGGCGGCGATGGACCTGCCCGAGCCGGAGGTGACGCTGGCCATCGAAGTGCTGGAAGTCTCCACCGAGCGCATGAACGAACTGGGCATCAACTGGCCTGCCAGCATCGGCTTCGGCCTGCCGGGTGCGGCCACCGCCGTGGACAGCGGCAGCGCCGGCCTGCGTGGCCTGGCGGCCAACCCGCTGCTGGCCGCATCGCTGCGCGGGACCACCGGTGATGCGCGCATCCTGGCCAACCCCATGGTGCGCGCGCGCAACCGCGAAAAGGCCAAGGTGCAGATCGGCGAGAAGCTCCCGGTCTTCAGCACCACCGCTGTGGCCAATGCGGGCGTATCGGCATCGGTGAGCTACATCGACGTCGGCCTGAAGCTGGACATCGAACCCAGTGTGCAGCTCGATGGCGAAGTCATCATCAAGTTGGGCCTGGAGGTCAGCAACCTGGTCGGCGAGGTCAGGGGTCCGTCAGGGTCGGCCTCTCTGGCCTACGTGGTGGGCACACGGCAGACCACCACCTCCCTGCGTCTGAAGGACGGCCAGACGCAGGTGCTGGCAGGCCTCATCAACGACCAGGACCGCCACGCTACTGACGGCTTGCCGGGCCTCAGCGACTGGCCGCTGGTGGGGCGACTCTTCGGTGTGACGCAGGACAAGCGCACGAAGACCGAGATCGTCATGCTGATCACGCCGCGCATCGTGCGCAACTTGGACCGGCCGGCCGACGCCGATCTGCGCATCCCTTCCGGCACCGACAGCCTGCCCGGCGCGACGCCGCTGCGTGTCGCACCCAGCGCACGTGTGGGCATGGCGCCTGGGCGCAGCGGGCCCGCGGGTGGCCAGGCCGTTGCGGCAGTGGAACCCGTGGCGGCCGAGCCTGGCGGCGCCTTGCAGCTGTCGGGCAGCGCCGAGGCCCGCGTCGGGCAGACAGTGGCGGTGACCCTGGCCAACCGCAGCGGCCAGAAGGCCAGTGGCGAACTGGTCTTCGACCCCACGCTGCTGCAGCCCGCCAGCGCGGGCGCAAGCACGGGTACGACCACCAGCGGCCGCCTGCCCTTCGTTTTGGACCCGCAGGGCGAACGCGCGGTCATCCTGCGCGTGTTGCCGGCCGCCGCCGGCCTGAGCATCTCCGTGCAGGCCAGCGCCAACGTAGCGGTGGAAGGTGACGTGCAGCTGCGTGTGCCTGCGGCGGAGGCCGGGCGTTGAAACCGCGGGGTTTCACCTTGATCGAGATGGTGGCCGTGCTGGCCATCGTCGCGCTGCTGGCGCTGTCGGCCCAGCCGCTGCACGAACTGGCGCTGCGCCGCACCCAGGAGCTGGCGCTGCGCAAGGCGCTGCGTGACATCCGCACGGCGCTGGACGAGCACCGCTTGGCCGTGCTGGCCAGACAGGTGGCTGCCGGCCCCGACGGGTCCCCGTACCCGCGCAGTCTGCGTGCGCTGGTGGAGGGCGTGCCGGTGCTGGACGAGCAAGGCAAGCCGGCTGACAAGCAGCGCCTGTACCTGCTGCGTCGCCTGCCCCGCGACCCTCTGGCGGATGCCACGCTGGCGGCAGAGGACAGCTGGGGGCTGCGTGCCAGCAGCAGCCCGCCGGAGGCCCCGGCACCGGGCACCGATGTTTTCGACGTCTACTCCCGCAGCGAGGCGCGGGCGCTGGACGGCACGCGGTATCGCGAGTGGTGACGCGCGTGTTCGAACGAATGCGCAGGTGGCCCGTTCGACGCGCAACGGGCTTCACGCTGATCGAGTTGATCGTGGTGATGGCCATCGTCGCGCTGCTGGTCAGCATCGCGGCGCCGCGCTATGTGGCCAACGTGGACCGGGCCCGCGAGACCACACTGCGCAGTTCACTGGCCGTGATGCGCGACGCCATAGACCGCTACGCCGCGGACCGCGGGCACTACCCCGAGTCGTTGGACGCGCTGGTCAGTGCGCGCTACCTGCGCCAGCTGCCGGAGGACCCGCTGACCGGCCGACGCGACAGCTGGCTGGAGCTGTCGCCGCCACCCGACAGCTTGCTGGGTGGGCGCACGGCCGACGTCCGCAGTGGCGCCGCTGGCCGCGGCCGCGATGGGGTGCTCTATGCGGAATGGTGAGCGAGGCTTCACCTACCTGCTGCTGCTGTTCCTGCTGGCCGTGGGCGGTGTGGCGCTGGCCGCACTGGGTGAACAGTGGGTCACGCTGATGCAGCGCGAACGGGAGGCCGAATTGCTGTTCCGCGGGCACGAGATAGCCCAGGCGCTGGCGGCCTGGCGCGACAGCACACCGGCCGGGCAGCCCGTCGCGCCTGAGAACTTGCGAGACCTGCTGGCCGACACGCGCATGCAGCCCACACGCCACCACCTCAGGCGCCTGTACACAGACCCGTTCACGATGCAGGCCGACTGGGTGTTGCTGCGCGACGAGAAGGGGCGCATCACGGCGGTGGCCAGCAGCGCGCGCAATCCCGCCCTGGCGCGACCGCGTCTGCCGCTGCGTGCGCAGGCGGACGGCCGCCACCCCGTGGTGGCCGACTGGCTGTTTGAAGCCCCGCAGGCGGCACCTGCGGCCACGCCCGCGGCGCGGCCTCCATCCGACCCTGCAGCGAGATGATCATGACCACATTCACCGGCCCCGGGCATGCAAGCGCACCTGTTGGCGAGTTGACGACACGGCAGGCCGAGGCCCTGCTGCGCCTGACGGAGTCGGCGCCCGCGGTGGGCAGTCGGCCGCAGTTTTTCGTCTGGTCGCAGCGCAACCTGCACACCTTGCTGCCGCATCGTGCGCTGGTGTGTGGCAGCTGGCAGCGGCATCGGCGTGCCATGGAGTTCGCGGTGTTCCACAACGTGGTTGTATCGGCGCCCGCCCTGGGCTGGCTGGGCCAGGCGGACAGCGCGCTGATGCGCGCCCTGACCGACAGCTGGGTGAAGTCTCCCTGGGCGCTGGCCCTGCGCAGCGAACAACTCGACGGCGAGGCCCGTGCGCAGAGTGAGTCCCTGTTGAACGAACTGGGCTGCGACACCTGGCTGGTGCATGGCGTGACCAGGCCTCAGCGACCGCATGAAGTCGAGAGCCTGTTCGTTGCCGCCGCGGAACCGGGGCTGCCTGCTCATGCGGGTGTGGGCCGGCTGTTGGACATGGCCTTGCCGTGCCTGCACACCACCTGGCGCCGGGTGCACACCACGGACCTGGGCGCGCCGGCGTCGCGCGCCATCGAGTCCGCCGATTCCCCGCCCGCCACGAACGCGCCGCTGCGTGTGCTGCTGACCGACCGCGAGCGCGAGATCCTGAGGCTGGCGCAAGGAGGCTGCACCAATGCGGTCATCGGGGCCAGGCTCGCTATCAGCCCGCTGACCGTCAAAAACCACATCCAGAAGATCCTGCGCAAATTCAAGGCCCGCAACCGCGCCCAAGCCGTGGCTCTGGCCATGTCCAACGGGTTGTTGACCGAGGAGCACTGAGCGCCTGGCGAGATGGAAACAGGCCTCAGTCCGGTCTCAGGATCCCCAGGCTCATGGCACGCGAAATGGCGTGGGAGCGGCTGTTGCTGCCCAGTCGACGCAGGATGTTCTGGATGTGGTTTTTGACCGTCCACGGACTGCAGGCCAGCACCAGCGCGATCTGGGCGTTGGTCTTGCCTTCCTGGATCAGGCGCAGGATCTCCTGCTGGCGCTGCGTCACCAACATCGGCTCGCGAGCATGGCTGGTCTGGCCCTGCAGATGCTCCTGCTGCAGCACACGCACGTAGGTGTGGTGCACGTGCGGCGTCAGCACATTCATCGCATGCAGCAGCCGCCGGTCCAACAGCGTGTCAAGACGCGCAAACGCATACACCGCCTCCAGCTGGCGGCCCGGGCCGTGGATCAGCCGGGCGGCCAGGTTGCGCAGCTCGTTGCCGGCGACCAGGGCATCCAGCATCTGGTGCGACGGCCGCTCGCCCAGGCCTTCGCTGAGGATGGTGGCCTCGCCGATTTCGTTGAACACGGACAGCAACCTGGGCACCAGCCCATGCAGCGGGTCGGCCATGACGGCGAAGTGGGCCTCGCGAAAGTAGCGCGACGAGCTGAAGAACTGCAGTTGCAGGCCGCAGCCCGGGCCATCGCGCACACCGCAGATGAGGATCTCGTGCGACAGCATGGACTGCAACGCGCTCTGAGTCCACACGAAAAACTGCTGCCGGCTGTACACGGACATCGACGCCTCCACCGCATCGGCAAAGCGCTGCAGTCGGTGGTCGTCGAGAGTCAACAGGTCATTCATTGCGTGCGGCCAGTGGTGCCCCGCAGCGTAGTGAACTTGAATGACATGGACACAGGGCGGTCCGGGCCCGAGACCATGCCCTTCGGCACATGCTCATGCTGAATTGCGCACCGTTGGCAGCCACATGGCAGCGGTGCCGGCCACAAGTTCGGCGCCGCGGTGCCGATAGCTCTGCTGGGGCACCTCTGTGGGTTGCCGTGGCAAGAGGCAGCGGATGGCAGCAGAGTGGGAGCGACGTGGCGCCGGGTACCAGGCCCGCTGGCCGCAGCGGGCAGGAGTGATGTTGCTGTGTGCGGCCGCACTGGCCATGGCCGCCTGCGGCGGGGGCGAGCCGCCTGCGGCCACGGGCTCGACGCCCACGCTGAGCGGTACGACCACGGCATCCACCTCATCAGCGTCCACCACCGCCGTCTCGTCCACGACAGTGACAGCGACGTCGACGCCGTCGACGTCGTTGTCCTTCACCTTCACGCTGCCAGCCGAACGCAGCACCAGTGCCGGCGTGTTCACCAGCGATGGCCGTCTGGTGCGCACGCTGTGGCGCGGCGAACGCCTGGCGGCTGGCACCCACACACGCAGCTGGGACCTGCGTGGCGATGACGGCGCACTGGCGCCCGTTGGCGCGGTGACCGTCCGCCTGGTCCATCACGACCTGCAGTACCGCTGGGAGGGCGTTATCGGCAACACCTCCTTTTCGCCCGGTCAGCTGCCGCACAAGTCCTTCCAGGTTCCACTGAGCCTGGCGATCGATGGCACGCAGGTGCACATGGGCGCCGGCTACAACGAAGCGCAGAGCGCGCTGCTGGGTTTTTCCACGCTGCAGCCGCAGCGTCCTGCACCGCGGGTCACGCACGCCGACCCCTTCGTCGGCTTCGGACTGGTGGCCAGCGACGGCGAGCGCCTCTACGCGGCCAACACCGGCGGTCTGGACAAGGGCGGCTTCCTGGTCTCGTTTCTGCTGAGCACGGGTCAACAAGCGAACTGGCCGGCCGGCGCGGCGCTGTGCCTGGCGCGCCTGCCCGACGGCAAGTGCTACCCGGACCAGGACTACGGCAGCGTCATCGCGCGGCGCAGCCCCGGCGGCGCTTTGCCCACCGGGCTGGCTGTGCAGCGCGCCGGTGCCGCCCTGGTGGTGGCCTGGGGCGCGGACAGCAAAGTCCAGGTCTACGACAAGTTCAGCGGCCGGCTGCTCAACGAATGGGCCGCGCCGCTGTCCGCCGTCAGCAGCAACCAGTTGGCCATGAGCGCCGATGGCGACCTTTGGGTCGTGGCCGATGACCGCGTGCTGCGCTATACCGACCTCACCGGCACGCCGCGGTTGGTGCAGTCGATCAGCGGCCTGGAGCGGCCACTGGCCGTGGCCGGCGACCCAGCCAATGGTGGCCTGGTGTGGGTGGCCGAGGGTGGGCTGTCCCAGCAGTTGAAGCAGTTCGATCGCGGTGGTGTCTTGCTGCGCCGCATTGGGCAGGCCGGAGGCCAGCAGGGCCGTGCGGCCGTGGCCGCGGACACCTTCAGTTTCAGCGGGGCGCGTCGCGAGTTGACGGCGCTGGCACTGGACGGTGAAGGCCGCATCTGGCTGGTGGACAGCCACCACAACCGCCTGCTGCGTTTGGCGCAGGACGGCACGCTCATCGATCAGGTGGCCTGGTTGCCGGCCAGCTACGCGGCCACGGTGGACAGCAGCCGCCCCAGCCGGGTGTTTGCCAACTTCCTGGAGTTCCAGGTCGACGACACGCGCAGCCCGCAGGCCGCGGGAGCCTGGCGGCTGGCCCGCGACTGGTTGGCAGGTCTACCCACCAACCTGGTGGACTCCACGTCGGCCAATTCCGGTTTCGGCGGCTTCCGCGCGGTGCACACCTTGTCCAACGGGCGCAGCTATGGGCAACTGGAGGTGTCGGGTGCGCGGGTCATCGTGGAGCTGACCGCCGCCGGCACGGTGCGCGAAGTGGCGCGCCTGCCGGCCCCGCCCGCGGGCCAGACCCCCGTCACGCTGTACGACAACGGCGAACTCGGCTGGGCGGCGGTGGAAGGCAATCGGGAAACGGTGTACCGCCGCGCCCTGGAAGGCTTTGACACCGATGGCAACCCGCGTTGGGCCTTGACGCCGCGCGTGGTTGCCAGCGTGCCCACGGCGGCCAACGCGCCCTGGTACCGGCCAGGCGCCTGGGCTGGCCTGGCGGGCCCCTACTTCCCCGTGACAGCCGGCGGCAAGGTGGTGATGTTCGATCCCAGCGTCTTCGCGGGCGAGCGCTTCCACCTGGGTGCTGTCGACGTGGGCGCCGGCAGCTGGAGCTGGATGTCCAGCCCGTCTGGCGTCATGGATGGGCGCGGCAGTTTCCAGACGCGCGACCAGGACGCCAACCTGCAGTACGGCGGCAACCTGGTGGCCGTGTCCGGGCGCTCCGTGGTCTACGGCTACCACGGCGAATTTTTCACCGACAGCAGCAACGGCCGTGTCGGCCAGGCCAACCAGTTCATGCACTTCCTGGACAACGGCCTGTTCCTGGGCCAGTTCGGCACGCCCAGCACACGCGCGGGCAGCACGCCGCAGGCGGGTCAGTCCGGCAACAACTTCAGCTGGTCACTGGTGCGTTCCGGCACACGCACTTTCCTGTACCACAACGACGAGTCCACCTGGGGCGGTGTGCACCGCTGGGAACTCGTCGGGCTGGATGACTTGCAAGAGCTCAACGCCACGGGTGAGCCCGGGATCACCCTGGCCCTGCGCTGAGCCCGGCTTCGGCGCGCAAGGCGCTGTCCAGCCGGTCCAGCACCGCGCGCGCACCAAGGCCGGCTTCGGCCACACGGCGCGACTGCGTGCCCAGTGACAGCCGCAGCGCCGTGTCGTCGGCCAGGCGCAGCACGGCGGCAGTGAAGGCGTCGGCAGACTCCGGCTCCACGCACAGGCCGCAGGGTCGGATGGTGGCGGCGATTTCACTGTCCGCTTCGGCAGCGGCGAGCACCACACGTCCGCTGGCCAGCATGCCGCCCAACTTGGACGGCATGACCAGGTCAGCCGCGCCGCGCAACTGCGGCAGCAGGTGCACATCGGCCATGGTCAGCAGCGCCGGCAGCAAGGCGGCGGGTTGCAAGTCCAGAAAGCGAAGGTTGGGCAAACCCGCGGCTTCACGCTCCAGCACCGGCCGCATCTCGCCCTGGCCGCACAGCACAAAGACGATGTCGGCCCGGTCCTGCAAGCGGCGGGCAGTCTCCACCACCACACCCAGGCCCTGCTTGCGATTCATGGTGCCGGAAAAAAGCATCACGACCTGCCGTGCGCCGATGCCCAGGCGGCTGCGCATGGCCGCAGCGCCCGCTTCGTCAGGCGCCAAGGCCTCCAGGTCCACCCAGTTGGGCACCAGGCTGCTGCGGCCCAGGTCCACGCCCTTGCAGGCCAGCGCGCGCATCATGCGGCGCGAGATGGTGGACACGTGGTCAAAGCGCCGCAGCATCTGGCGTTCCAGGGCCAGCAGCCCCGTGCGCAGCCAGGCGCTGCGGAAAAATCCCAGGCCGAAGGCGGCGTCGAGCTCCAGGTCCTGCACGTGCAGCCACGCTCGTGCGCCCACCAGGCGTGCGGCCAGCCAGGTGCCCGGTGCCACAAACGTGGCCGGCACCACGGCCATCACCACGTCCGGCCGGTGGCGCAGGGCCAGTGTCAGCAGGGCCGGCAGGCTGGTCAGCGCAAAGCTGGCTTGGTAGAGCAGGCGCCGCAACGCGCTGGGCGTGGCCGGCACCCACAGCGGGCAGCGCAGCACGGTCAAGCCAGGCCGCGGACGCTGCACGCGCCAGGCCAGACCACGGTCGGCGTCGGCCAGCCGCCAGGCGGGGTAGTGCTCGGGCGCGCAGACCACAAAGACCTCATGGCCCCGGTCCACCCAGGCCTGCGCCATCTCGCCCGAGTACTTGCCGATGCCGGTGAGTTCGGGGCTGAAATTCTGGCTGACCAGCAGCAGTTTCATGGGCGGCCCTTCACGAGCAAACGCTCAGCGTGGTGGCAGCATCACCGCGCCCAGCAGCGGAAACGGCGCCAGGCGTTCGTTGGCCAGTTGCAGGTCGGCCAGCGACGTGCCCTGCTGCTGCACCAGCATCAGGGTGGTGTCGGCCTGCGGCAGAAAGGCCAGCGCGTCGGCAGAGTCCAGCACCGGGGGCAGGTGGATGACGACATAACGGTCAACATAGCGTGTCTTGAATTCTGTAAAACAAGCCTGGGCAGCGCGGCTGCTCAACAGTTCGGCCGAGCCGGGCGGCGGCGCCGCACCCGCCGGCAGCAGCACCAGGCGTGGCAGTCCCGGGTGCACCAGCAGGTCGGGCAAGGCGGCGCCCGCGGCCAGGTGCTCGGCCAGGCCGGCGGCACCGTCCAGACCGAACAGGCCTTGCACGGCTCGGCCATGCAGGTCGGCGTCCACCAGAAGGACGGTGCTGTCCAGTTCGGCTGCCAGGGCCAGCGCCAGGTTGGTGGTGGCCAGGGCCTGGCCGGGCAGGGCGCGCGGGCTGGTCACTGCGATCAGCCGGTGGCCGTCAGCCCGCAGACGTTGCAGCACCTGGCTGCGCAGCAGGCGCAAGGTCTCTGCCAGCGGCGAGCGGTCGTTGCGCATCACACCGGGCTGTTGGTGCAGGTACTGGCCGGCACCGCTGTCCACACGTGTTCTGGTGTAGCGGACGGCGGCGGTCGGAGGGGCCGTGCCCGTGGCTGAGTCGTCCATGTGCGCGTCCGCTTCGGGGTGACCTTCAGGCCGGCGTTGTTCAGGGTGCAACATCAGATCCCCAGCCGCCGCAGCAGCCCGTACCAGGCCACGTCCAGGGGCATCCAGAACAGGTGCAGGACCAGGGCCGCCAGGCCCAACAGCACCAGCATGCCCAGGCCCA
>JANOAM010000525.1:0-4011 GCA_031411215.1 Betaproteobacteria bacterium | reverse complement strand
ATTGCAGCCGGGGTTTCGGCCCCGGGGCCGACACACTTTCTTTGCTGGTGCAAAGAAAGTAAGCAAAGAAAGCACCTTGGGGAACATGCGGTGGTCGTAGCGCGGACCGATCGCTGCGCTCCGGCCGGTGACGTGCGGTGTTCTCGCAAAGTTTTGCTCGACAGGGCGCTGGGCTGCGAGAAGAGCGGAACGAAGAGCGACTCACTCGGCAAGACGCCGCGACTGGCAAGATCTGAGAGAGCGAAAGACGGGATCCGTTGGCACGCGAGAGTGACAAGGCGGATGAGCCGCTGCGCACTGAGCCCAGCGCCCTGTCGAGCAAGGCTTTGCGAGACTTCGAGTGGCACCGGCCGGAGCGCAGCGAGCGATGGCTACGTCAACCACCGCAAGCTCCCCAAGGTGCTTTCTTTGCTTACTTTCTTTGCACCAGCAAAGAAAGTGAGTCCGCCGGAAGGGCCAACGCCACCCACCTGCACGCTCAGTGCAAGACCAAGAGGGGAATCTGGCTCTCCGCCAGCACAGCCTTCGTCTGCGACCCAAACAGGAACTCCCCAAACGCACCACGCCCATGCGTGACCATGACGATCATGTCGCAGTGCCGGCTTTCGGCCGCTTCGATGATGGCCTTGTGCACACGCGGCACCTCGTCATGCCAGCCCTCAAAGGGCACGCCTGCGACCAGAGCGGCTTCTTCAAAACGGCGCAGCACCGCTTCGGCATGGGCCCGCGTGGCCGCGGCGTGGGCCTTCAGTTCCGCGCGCAGCAAGACTTCTGCGCGTGGGTTGCTGGGGATGGGCGGCAGTGGCTCCGCGACGTAACCGATGACGGTGGCGCCCAGTTGCTGCGCCAGTTCCAGGCTCGCGGGAATGGCGCGGTCAGACAGGTCGCTGCCGTCCAGCGGCACAAGGATGCGTTTGTACATGTGGCGACTCCCAGGTTGTTGTCGTCCTGGGGACCACCATAGTCCTGACGAAGTGGGCCGCCTTTGACCCGCGACAAACACGCATCAGGCGGCGTCGCTCGGCGCCCGGCTCATTTCGTTGTTGGCGTCCACCAGGGTGCGCAGCATGCGCAGGAAGTCGGCACGCTGGGCCTTGGGCAGCGGCGACAGGATGCGCAGCTGCGCCGCCCGCATGCCGGGTTCCACGGCGGCCAGCAGGGAGTGGCCACCGGGCGTCAGCGACAGCAGGCGCACCCGCTTGTCCGCCGGCGACGCATTGCGCTGCAGCAGGCTGCGGGCCTCCAGCCGGTCCACCACACCGGCCACGGTGCTGGTGTCCAGACCGATGCGCCCGGCCAGCGTGCGCTGGTCCACGCCCGGCGTGTTGGCCACGGCCTGCAGCGCCGCGTACTGCACGGGCGTGATGCCATGCGCTTCGGTTTCCTGCAGGAAGATGGCCACGGCGATCTGGTGCAGGCGGCGGATGTGGTGGCCGGGCAGATCGTCCAGGTCCACAGCAGGGGCGTTGGCTTTCTTGGGCATGGGCCGAATTCGGGTTTGCACGTAGACAGCGCGGGGATGCTATCACTACACTAATCATCAGTATACTGATTACATACGCGGCCAGCGCCGCCACGCCGGAGACCCTGATGGCCCAGAAGACTTCCAAGACGCCCATCCTGGTGGCTGGCGGTGGCATCGGTGGCCTGGCGGCCGCGCTGGCGCTCACACGCCAGGGTTATGCGGTGAAGGTGCTGGAACAGTCGCCCAAGCTGGGTGAGATCGGCGCCGGCATCCAGCTGGGCCCCAACGCCTTTTCGGCCTTCGACGCGTTGGGCGTGGGGCCCTTGGCACGCAGCCGTGCCGTCTATACCGACGAAATGGTGATGCACGACGCGCTGGACGAAACGCTGGTCGGCCGCATTCCCACGGGCGAGGCTTTCCGCGCGCGCTTCGGCAATCCCTACGCCGTGATTCACCGCGCGGACGTGCACCTGTCGCTGCTGGAAGGCGCGCAGCAGAGCGAGCGCATTGAAGTCGCCACCAGCACCACGGTGCAGCGTGTGGAGCAAGACGATGAAGGTGTCACCGTCTCCGACGCCCAGGGCGGCCGGCACCGCGGCCTGGCGTTGATCGGTGCCGATGGCGTGAAGAGCGCGGTGCGCCGGCAGGTCGTCGGCGACGAGGCCCGTGTGTCCGGCCACGTGGTCTACCGCGCCGTGGTGGAGAAGAAGGACTTCCCGCCCGACTTGCAATGGAACGCAGCCAGCATCTGGGTGGGGCCTGATTGCCACCTGGTGCACTATCCGCTGCGCGGTGGCGAGCAGTACAACGTGGTCGTCACCTTCCACAGCCGCCACGCCGAGCAGTGGAGCGTCACCGAAGGCAGCCGCGAAGAGGTGCAAAGCTACTTCGAAGGCATCTGCCCCAAAGCGCGGCAGCTGATCGATTTGCCCAAGACCTGGAAGCGCTGGGCCACGGCCGACCGCGAGCCCATTGCGCAGTGGACCCACGGACGCGCCACGCTGCTGGGTGACGCGGCCCACCCCACGCTGCAGTACCTGGCGCAGGGTGCCTGCATGGCGCTGGAAGATGCGGTGACGCTGGGCGAAGCGCTGCGTGTGTGCGACCACCGCATCGAACAAGCCTTCGACCTGTACCAGCGCAGCCGCGTGGCGCGCACGGCGCGCATCGTGCTGTCGGCGCGAGAGATGGGCCGCATCTTCCACGCCAAGGGCGTGGAGCGTCTGGTGCGCAATGACCTGTGGACGGGCCGCACGCCGGAACGCTTCTACGATGCGATGGAATGGTTGTACGGCTGGACCGTGGACAACTGCCTGGCGACAAGAAGGAGACCAAGCACATGAGTGACGACGCCGAACTGGGCCGCCTGGAAGACCTGCCGCCCGAGTACGTGGCCAAGATGCGCGCGCTGAACCTGGTGCCGCTGTGGCCCAGCCTGCGCGGTGTGCTGCCGCCCCACAAACCGCGCCCGGCCACGCGGGCCACGGCCTGGGCCTACAAGGACATCAAGCCGCTGCTGTTGTTGGCCGGTGAACTGACGCCCATCGAAAAAGCCGAGCGACGTGTGCTGGTGCTGGCCAACCCTGGCCATGGCCTGGACAAGATGCAGGCCAGCGCCGCCATCTACCTGGGCATGCAACTGCTGCTGCCGGGTGAATGGGCGCCCGCACACCGCCACACGCCCAACGCCGTGCGCATGGTGGTGGAGGGCGAGGGTGCGTGGACCACGGTGGACGGCGAGAAGTGCCCCATGAGCCGCGGTGACCTGATCCTGACGCCGACAGGCCTGTGGCACGAACACGGGCACGACGGCGACCAGCCCGTCATCTGGCTGGATGTGCTGGACCTGCCGCTGGTCTACTACATGGAAGCCAGCTACCACATCAACGGTCCGCGTCAGCAGCAGTTGCCGGGCCGTGGCGACCGTGCCTACACCCGCGGTGGCCTGCTGCCGACGCCGGTGTTTGAACGCAGCAAACGCGCTTACCCGCTGCTGCGCTATCCCTGGGTCGATGCGCGTGCTGCGTTGCTGGCGCTGGCCGAAGACCGGCCTGATCAGCAAGCTATCCAGATCACCTACGCCAACCCGGAGACCGGCGCGCACGCCGAGAACATCCTGGGCTTCTACGCCTTGATGCTGCGGCCGGGCCAGACGCTGGCGGTGCCGGCGCGTTCACCGGCGATGGTGTTCCATGTGATCGAGGGCGGTGCGCAGGTCGCCATTGAAGATCAGCGCTTCAGGCTGGCCGAGGCCGACACCTGCTGCGCGCCGGGATACACGCCGGTGAGCCTGAGCAACACCTCGCCGTCTCAGCCGGCATTCATCTTCATCGCCGACGAAACGCCTCTGCACCAGAAACTGGGTGTGTTTGAAGTCCTCGAAACCCGGAGCTAGGCCCATGACCTGGAGATGATGCCCGCGGTGTGAAGACGTCGGCCAACCCGTGGCTCAACCTGCAAATATCATGGGAATGTCCGGCGGCAGAGTGCCAACGAGGCGCATCCCCAGGCGTCGGGCCATCAGTTGGGCATGGGACATCTGCGGC
>JANOAM010000524.1:0-3219 GCA_031411215.1 Betaproteobacteria bacterium | reverse complement strand
CGCCAGCACCAGCAGGCCGTGCTGGAACTGCAGGAAGGATTTGACGCCGAACGCCGCCAGCGTGAACTGGGCGCGCTTCAGGTGGAAAACGGCTTGAAGGAAGCGACGCTGGACCGGCGCGACCTGCAGCAGCGCCTGTGGGCCGCCGGCGTCACGGCCGGCCTGCTGCTGCTGGCGCTGGTGGCCGTGTTGCTGCGCCGCATGCGCCACAGCAACGCCCAACTGCGCGACAGCAACGAACTGCTGCAGGTGGCCAGTGAACGCGACCCGCTGACCGGCCTGGCCAACCGCCGTCACCTGCTGGCGGCCATGGAACGCTCGGCCAGCGTGGGTGGCGGTTTCCAGGGTGCGATGCTGCTGATCGACATAGACCACTTCAAGCGCATCAACGACATCCACGGCCACGCCGCCGGTGACACCGTGCTGGTGGAAGTGGCGCGCAGGTTGCGTGCCGCGCTGCGTGATGAAGACCTGACCGTGCGCTGGGGCGGCGAGGAATTCCTGGTCGTCGTGGCCACGCTGCCGCAGAGCGAGGTGGAAGCCCTGGCGGAGCGTCTGCTGTCGGCGATCGGTGGCGCGCCGGTGGTGCTGGGCGGGCAGCGCCTGACGGTCACCGCGTCCATCGGTTTTGCGGTGTTCCCGGTTGCGCCCGCGCGCCTGCCGCTGGCCTGGGAACGCGCCATCGACCTGGTCGACACCGCCATGTACCTGGCCAAGGCCCACGGCCGCAACCGCGCCTACGGCGTGCGCGCGCTGCACGAGGAAGAAGGCGCCGCGGCGACAGCCCAGCCCGGCCACCTGGAAAGCGCCTGGCGCGACGGCCGTGCCGACCTGACGCACCTGCCCGGCCCGCAGGCGGTGGCGCCATGAACGGCTGCAGGCTGTTGCTGGCTGGGCTGGGGCTGGTGATGCCGCTGCTGTCGCCCTTGCTGGTGGCCGCCGCGCCAGCCGACCTGGCCCGTGACGCCCAGAACCGGCTGGACGCCATCGTCCAGCGTGGTTGGGACGAGCCCGACGCCGCGCTGCGCACCATCGCCCAGCAGCCCGCAGCGCCCGAAGCCACACGCGAGTTGACCTTGGCGCGCGGCCTGGTGCTGGCCGGTGCCGGGCGCCGCGCCGCCACGGAGGCGGCCGCCGCTGAACTGGACGCCCTGGCCGCCAGCGAACCCCTGGCCGCGGCCGACGCCGCGCTGGTGCGGGCCGCGTTGGCCGAAGCCCAGGGTGGCACCGCCGCCGCCGTGCAGGCGAGCCAGGTGGCCCGTCAAGGCTACGAACAGCTGTGCCCCGCGCGCCCGGGCTGCGACTACCGGTCGCTGTGGCGCGCACACGTCTTGCTGGCGCGCCATGTGAGCCGCATCGGCCAGGCCAGCTATGCCCGTGACCTGGCCATCGCCGGGGCCGAGGTGGCGCGGCTGGCCGGTGACACCGCCCGCCAGGCCCAGGCCCTGGTGCAGGCGGCTGATCTCAGTGCCATGCAGGGCGACAGCGCTGCCGAACTGCGCTACGCCGGACAGGCCCAGCGCCTGGCCCGGCTGGACGGGTCGGCGATGATGCTGTCGCGCATCAAGGTCCTGGAAACGCGCCAGCTGTCGCGCCGTGGCGACCCGAAAGGTGCGCGCCGCGCGGCCGAAGCCGGCCTGGCCCTGGCCCGCAAGGCCGGGTCACCGCGACAGGCGGCGGTGCACCTGACCAACATCGCCGACATCACGGTCAAGAACGGCCGCCCGCAGGAAGCCCTGCTGGCCGTGCAGCAGGCGCTGCCCATCGCACAGCGCCTGGGCAGCCTGCGGTCGCAGCGCGTGCTGATGCACAACGCGGCGCTGGCCCGGCTGGCGCTGGGGCAGCCGCAGGTCGCGCGGCGCACGCTGGACGAACTGCTGGCCGCACACCACGCCGAAGGCGCCCTGGCCGATGAAGCCGAAGCGCTGCGTGAATTCAGCGACGCGTTTGCCAAGGCCGGTGACCTGCGCACGGCGCTGGACCTGTACCACCAGGAACGCAAGCTCGCCGCCGAGATCATGGCCGCCAACCGTGACGCCGCGCTGGCTGAACTGCGCGCGCGCTTCGACAAGGAAGCGCAGCAGCGCCAGCTGGAACAGCTGGGCCGCGAAAGCAGCCTCATGACGGCCAAGCTGGACAACCGCGCCACGCTGCAGAAGCTCTGGGTGGCGGTGGCCCTGGTGCTGGTGCTGGCCGGTGTGCTGGTGGCGCTGCTCTACAAACGTGTGCGCGACATCAACCGCCGCCTGGCCCACAACCACGCCTTCCTGCGTGCGCAAAGCCAGCGTGACCCGCTGACCGGCCTGGCCAACCGCCGCGGCCTGCACGAGGCCGCGCAGCAGAGCACACGGGACACGGACGGTGTGCAGCAGGCCTTCAGCGGCGCGCTGCTGTTGGTGGACATAGACCACTTCAAACATGTCAACGACGGACACGGCCATGCGGCGGGCGACGCCGTGCTGGTGGAGGTGGCGCGCCGCCTGGCCGGCGTGGTGCGAGACAACGACCTGGTGGCGCGCTGGGGCGGCGAAGAATTCCTGATCTACATGCCCGGTGTGGCCGCACCGCAGGCCCAGGCCTTGGCCGAACGTGTGCTGCAGGCCGTGGGCGGTGACCCCGTGCCGTTGCCGTCATCATCCGGCGCGCCGGCACAGACCCTTCGTGTCACGGTGTCCGTGGGCTACGGCTGCTTCCCGCTGCCGCCGGCCCGCCTGCCACTGACGCTGGAACGTGCCATCAACCTGGCCGACATGGCGCTGTACACCGCCAAGGGCCAGGGCCGCAACCGCGCGGTGGGCGTGACCGCCGCGCGGGCCGACGAGGACGCGGCTTTGCAGCGCATCGAGTCCGACTTCGAACAAGCCTGGAACGACGGCCGCATCACCTTGCTGCGCACACCCGGGCCCGCCGTCAAGGCTGCGGTCATCCCCACCGAGCCCGCTGCGCTGGTCTGATGAGCCCGCGCGCACGTGGGTCCAGACCTGCGTGAAGAAAAGCAAATTCGGCCCGACAGGCCGGGCGGTCCTGGCCCGATCGCGACAATCGCTGCATGCCCTTTCTATCCTCCGCGCCCGTTCCCCGCCGCCCGCTGCACGCGGCTTCGGCCGCCGCCCTGACGCTGCTGTTGCTGATGAGCCTGCCTGCTGGCGCGCAGAACGCCCAGGCGCCTGCCGCGCCTGCTTCGGCGGCACCTTCGCCCGCCGCAGCAGCAGCGTCCGC
>JANOAM010000523.1:0-3532 GCA_031411215.1 Betaproteobacteria bacterium | reverse complement strand
ACAACTCCTGCAGGAAGTCGCTGCCGTCGCGTGTGTCCACCCAATGGCCGGCTTGCCAGCGGTAGTGGAAGCCACCACCTTTGGCCGCCAGCCACACCTCGTGCAGCGGCGGCTGGGTGTTGATGATGATCTTGCTGCCGTTGGGAAAGCTCAGCTCCAGCAGGCCACCGGTGCGCTGGGTGTCGATGTCGACCACGTCGTCCTGCAGCCAGCGGTCGGCCGCGGCCTCGACGCGGGCAAGCAAGGTGGCGGTTTCGCGGTGGTAGTCGGCGTCCGTCAAGGCCGGGGCTGCTGGAGCCGTGCTCATAGAATCCTTCGCATGCAGGGTACTGTGGATTCCAGTGTATCGACCCCGGCCCGGCGGGCCAGGTCCTTGGCCATGTTGGTCGTGTTGGCCGTGGGGGCCTCGGCCTGCGGCCAGAAGGGTGCGCTGACGCTGCCACCGGCTGCATCGCCGGCTGCTGCGGCTTCGGCGGCTTCAGGGGCTGCGCGATGACCCTGCCTGGCGCTCCGTTCCTGTCGCGCGAAGGGGGTGAGTTGCGCATGGAAGGCCATGCACTGGTTGACCTGGCGCGACGCTTCGGCACACCCCTCTTTGTCTATTCGCGCAACGCCATGCGCGCCGCAGCGGCTTCGTACCATGCGGCCCTGCAAGGGCGCCCGCACCTGGTCTGCTATGCCATGAAGGCCAACTCCTCGCTGGCCGTGCTGCAGACCTTTGCCGAAGCCGGTTGTGGCTTCGACATCGTGTCCGGCGGTGAGCTGGCGCGTGTGCTGGCCGTCGGAGGTGACCCGGCCAAGGTGGTGTTCTCGGGTGTCGGCAAGACTCGGGCAGAAATGCGGCAGGCGCTGCAAGCCGGCGTGCGCTGCTTCAACGTGGAAAGCGTGCCGGAACTGGAAACGCTCAATGCCGTGGCGCTGTCGCTGGGCCAGGTCGCGCCGGTGAGCCTGCGCGTCAACCCGGATGTGGATGCGGGCACGCACCCCTACATATCCACCGGCCTGAAGGGCAACAAGTTCGGCGTCGCCCACGGCGAGGCGCTGGCCGCCTTCCGCCATGCTGCGCAACTGCCTGGACTGCGCGTGGTGGGCATCGACTGCCACATCGGCTCGCAGATCACCCAACTGGCGCCGTACCTGGACGCGCTGGACCGCATGCTGGACCTGGTCGAGGCGGTGGAAGCCGCCGGCATCCCCATCCACCACGTGGACGTGGGAGGGGGACTCGGCATCACCTACACCGACGAACAACCGCCCGACGCGGCGGTGCTGGTCGCAGGCATCGTCGCTCGCATGGAAGCGCGCGGTCACGGGCACCGTGAACTGCTGTTCGAGCCTGGGCGCTCCCTGGTTGGTAACGCGGGTGTGCTGCTGGCCGAAGTGTTGGTGCTCAAGCCGGGTGAGGCGAAGAACTTCTGCATCGTTGATGCCGCCATGAACGACCTCATGCGCCCGGCCATGTACGAAGCCTGGATGGCCATCGAGCCCTGCAGCACCCGCAGCGACGCTGCGCTGCGCTGGGATGTCGTCGGACCGGTGTGCGAGTCCGGCGACTGGCTGGGCCGCGACCGCGACCTGGCCGTGCGGCCCGGCGACATCGTGGCCGTGCTGTCGGCGGGTGCTTATGGCATGGCGATGGCCAGCAACTACAACACACGCCCGCGTGCCGCGGAAGTCATGGTGGACGGGGACGCCGTGCACCTGATCCGCAAGCGCGAAGACGTGCGGACACTGTTTGCCGGCGAGTTGTTGATCCGCAGCTGAGCCGCGCCGCGCTCAGCTGAGCGGCTTCAGATCCGCCCTTCCTGCACCGCGTGGCAGGCCACCTGGACGCCCTGGAATGTGCTCAGCATCGGCCGCTCCTGCGCGCAACGTGCGTTGGCGTGCGGGCAGCGTGGGTGGAAGGCGCAACCCGTGGGCGGATTCAGCGGGTTGGGCACCTCACCCTGCACGGGCGTGCGGGACCGCCCGCTCATGTGGATGTCGGGAATGGCATCCAGCAGCATGCGTGTGTAGGGGTGGCGCGGGCGGTTGAACAAATCGGCCTTGTCGGCCAGTTCCACCAGACGGCCCAGGTACATCACGCCGACCTGGTCGGACACGTGGCGCACGACGGCCAGGTTGTGGCTGATGAACAGGTAGGTCAGGCCCTGCGCCTTCTGCAGGTCCTTCATGATGTTGAGCACTTGGGCCTGCACCGACACGTCCAGCGCCGAGGTGGGCTCGTCGCAGACCAGGAACTCCGGCTGCGTGGCCAGCGCGCGCGCAATGCTGATGCGCTGGCGTTGACCGCCGCTGAACTGGTGCGGAAATTTTTCGGTGTCGGCGGTGGCCAGGCCCACCTGCAGCAGCAGTTCACTGACCTTGGCACGCAGCGCTTCCTTGCCCGCTGCCAAGCCGTGTTCCCGCAAAGGCTCACCCACGATGTCCAGCACCTTCCAGCGTGGGTTCAAGCTGGCGTAGGGATCCTGGAAGATCATCTGCATGCGCCGGCGCAGCGTGCGCACGGCGGCAGGGTTCTGTTTGGCGTCCGTGGGCTGACCGTCGAATTGCACGTCACCGCGTGTCGGTTGGTACAGGCCGACGAGCAAGCGCGCAACCGTGCTCTTGCCGCAACCGGATTCGCCCACGAGGGCCAGCGTCTTGCCGCGCTGGAAGCTGAAGCTGACACCGGCCACCGCATGCACGAACTGCCGTGGTTGGCGTTCCACCACGCGGTTGAGCCAGGGCGCCGAGACGTCGAAGGTCTTGGCCAAGTCGGTGACTTGAACCAGCGGCGTGCTCATGACACCACCCTTTGTTCCTGCACCAGCCAGCAGGCAGCGCGCGTGGCGCCGGCATCCAGCAGGTTGGGCCTCTCCGCGCGGCAGCGCTCGTGGACCTGCGGGCAGCGCGGGTTGAAGGCACAGCCGCGCGGGATGGCGTTGAGGCGTGGCATGGAGCCGTCAATCTGCAGCAGGCGTTCGCGCTCTTCGTCCATGGCCGGGATGGAGCCCATCAGGCCCGTGGTGTACGGGTGGCTCGGGCGGTGGATGACATCCGCCACGGGGCCGATCTCCACCACGCGGCCGGCATAGAGCACCGCCACGCGGTCGCAGGTCTCGGCGATGACGCCCATGTCGTGCGTCACCAGCATCACCGCCGCGCCATGGTCCTTGCACAGGCGCTTGAGCAACGAAATGATCTGCGCCTGGATGGACACGTCCAGCGCCGTGGTCGGCTCGTCGGCCACGATCAGCTGCGGCTCGGCGGCCAGCGCCAGTGCGATCACCACCCGCTGCCGCATGCCGCCGCTGAACTGGTGCGGGTACTGGTTGATGCGCTGTTCGGCGGCCGGGATGCCGGTCTCCTGCAGCAAGCGGATGGCGCGCTGCAGCGCTTCTTCGTTGCCGACTTTCAGGTGTGTCTGGATGGTCTCCGTCAGCTGCCTGCCCACCGTGTACAGAGGATTCAGCGACGTCAACGGGTCCTGGAAGATGGCGCCAATCTTGCGGCCACGGATGGCGCGCATCTGCTCGTGCGGCAGGTTGTC
>JANOAM010000522.1:0-4721 GCA_031411215.1 Betaproteobacteria bacterium | reverse complement strand
CGCCGGCACCGGCAGCTCGCACGCGCCGCTGGCGGGCATTGCGGACCCGATGGGTTTCCGCAAGGCCTTCATCGCGGCGCAAGACGGTGGCCAGGCCAGCGCCTGAGCGCCCAGGAAAGGCAGGGACACGGACATGATCATCGTTCTGGGCAGCGTCACCATTCAAGACGGGCAGCTGGCGCAGGCCCTTGCCTTGAGCCAGGAACATGTGGCGCGGTCACGCGCCGAGCCCGGTTGCCTGGCCCATGCCGTGCATCCGGACCTGGACGACCCGCTGCGCCTGGTGTTCATCGAGCAGTGGTTGGACCAGGCGGCCTTGATGCAGCACTTCAAGGTACCGGCGTCGCGTGCTTTCGTGAAGGCGCTGGGCGCCCTGGCATCGGCGCCGCCCAGCATGGCGCTCTATGACGCAGCGGAAGTGCGTCTCTAGGCTTCGGCGCGCCGTTCCATGAAGGCGTTGTCCGCGGGCCGCCTGCGGCTGGAGCCCCTGGTGCGCCAGCATGCGCAGGCCTTGTACCCGCTGCTGGCCGACCCGCGCTTGTACGTGTACATGGACCACGGTCCTCCAGCCTCGGAACAAGCCCTGGCGGACTTGTATGGGCGCCTGGAAACACGGCAGTCACCGGATGGCACCGAGCAGTGGTTGAACTGGGCCGTATTCACCGAAGACCAGCGTGCGGTCGGTTTTGTCCAGGCCACGCTCTTCAGCGAACACCGGGCCTGGATTGCCTACGTGCTGGGCAGCGCCCACTGGGGGCAAGGCCACGGCTGCCTGAGCACCGGCGCCATGATCGACCACCTCGCCAGCGACTATGGTGTCCGGCAGTTTCTGGCTTGTGTGGAACGTGCCAACATCCGTTCACTGAGCCTGCTTCACCACTTGGCTTTCGAAGTGGCCGGCCCGGAAATTACTGCGGCGCACATGCTCACGGCCAGTGAAGTGCTGCTGGTGCGCAGCGAGGCAGCGCAGTCCACAAAACCCGAATGGAAGTAGGCAGGAGAACTGAACATGGCAAGCATTCGCAGCGGCAACCAGTCGGCCCTGGTCGTCGTCGACGTGCAAGTCGGCGTGATGGCCAAGGCCTGGGACGCACCCCGGGCCATTGCCAAGGTTGCGCGTGCTGTGGAACGTGCGCGCGCCGCGGGCGTGCCGGTGCTCTGGGTGCAGCACAACGACCTGCAACTGGTGAAGGACAGCCCGGACTGGCAATGGGTGCCGGAACTGTCGCCGCAAGCGGGTGAACCGCGTGTGCACAAGCAGTTTGAATCGTCGTTCGAAGACACCACGCTGGAAAGCGAACTGGCCCAGCGCGGTGTGAGCCACATCGTGCTGGCCGGTGCGGCCACCAACTGGTGCATACGTGCCACAGCCTATGGCGCGCTGGACCGCGGCTACGACCTGACGCTGGTCAAGGACGCGCACACCACGGGCAACATGGAGCTGGAGAACGGCTTCACCATCGTGGCCGAACAGCTGGTGCAGGACCTCAACGTGGTGATGCGCTGGCTCAGCTACCCGGGGCGCAAGAGCGGCACGGCCACGGCCGAAGACGTGAGCTTCTCGGCGGCACCGGCGTGAGCCTTCGCGCCAGCAAGACCCTGGCCGCCACTGCGCTGGTGGCGGTGCTGGGCGCCTGCGCGACAGTGGCCCCATCCACCGTGGACCGGGACGAGATCCTGGCCGCCATCCAGGCTTCGGCCGATGCCTGGAACCGGGGCGATCTCAAAGGCCATCTGGCGATCTACGACCCCTCGGTCACCGTGATGACCAAGGCCGGCCCCAGGCCCACCATCGAAGCCATCGAAAAGTCTTTTGGCCAGGCCTACTTCGTCAACGGCCAGCCCAAGCAGCAGCTGCGCATGGAAAGCGTTGCAATGCGTGGCCTGTCCGCCGACTCGGCACTGGTGACCGGCCGCTTTGTGCTGTCCGGCGGCACCGACGCCGACCTGTCCGGCTGGTTCACGCTGGTCTGGGTGCGCACGGCGGCCGGCTGGCGCGCGGTGCATGACCACACGTCCTGACCCCCACACCCATCTCAACGACACTGCCGCCATGCACCTGAGACCTTTCGCCCGCGCCGCCGCCATCTTCCTGTCCGCAGCCGCCTTGTGCCTGGCCGGCCAGGCCCAGACGCGGCGGCCTTCCAGCAAACACCCCATCCTGGGCAAATGGCAGTGGACCAACGCCCGCAACGGCTGCACCGAGGTCTACGACTTCCGCCCGGACGGCACCGCACCGGTGACCAGCGGCGCGGAGATCACCGAGAACACCTACACGGTCAGCGAAGCGCCCGACGCGTCGGGCTTCTACGTGCTGACCATGTTCACCGTGAAGGACAACGGCGGCAAGGACTGCGGTGACGATGCGACCGACAACACGTCGATGGAGAACGTGATCTACCTGCTCTTCGAGCCCAAGTTCACCGAGTTCATCATTTGCGTGGAACCCAAGGTGGAGAGTTGCTTCGGCCCGCTGCGCCGTTCACCGCCCTGACGCTCAAGGCGCTGCGCTGGTGACCTGAAGTTCGCTTGCGTGGGCCGCGCAACCGGCACACACTGGTCGTCAAACTTCACCGGCGGGCCCCATGGCACTCAACCACGCATCACCCGGCCAGGCATTGGACGTGCGCCCGTTTGGCGCCCGCCTGCTGACCGAGAAGACGGCCGCCCTGTTCAAGTCGCGCGACTTCGAACTGATGCGGCTGGTCCTGCTCGCAGGCAAGTCGTTCCCACCGCACAAGGTGGCGGGGGACATCACCATCCACTGCCTGGAAGGCACGCTGGCTGTTGGGCTGACGGTTGAGCTGGCGAACACCACCGTCACTCTCGCGGCCGGGGAACTGCTGTTCCTGGAAGGCAACGCGCTGCACGGTGTGACGGCGCTGAGCGACGCCAGCGCGCTGGTAACCATCGCCCTGAAGCCGGGCAGCGCGCGGCCCTGAGCAGGCCGCAAGCGCCCAGCCGTCGCTTGTTTGACGGCGATCAAACGTGGCCGGGTGACGCCTGACTATCCTGCGGCCCTGGTCCTGGCGCCGGCATCCGTGCTCCTGTCTCGACCTTGAAGCAGTCCTGCGCGCAACGCGCAGCGAACAACAAGAAAGAGGCTGAGACATGGACCAGGACATCAACCCGCCGTCCAAGGCGCAGGAGTTGCGCGCATTCCTTGCGCTGTCCGTGGTGCTGGCGCCGGTGCTGGTCTTCGCGCTGGTGGCCGGCTACGGTTTCCTGGTCTGGATGGTCCAGCTGGTGGCGGGCCCACCCAGTGCTTGAAGAACTTCATATCGCAAGCCTGGTCGTGCACGCAGCGCCTCGTCATCTGGACCGCGTGACCACCGCCGTTGCTGCACTGGCCGGCGCTGTGGTGCATGCCACGTCGGCCAAAGGCAAGCTGGTGGTGACGCTGGAAGCCGGCAGTTCCGACGCCGTCACGCAGGCGGTTTCCAGCATCCAGCACATGGACGGCGTGCTGTCGGCCGCGCTGGTCTACCAATGTGCGGACAGCCTGGCCGCAATGAACGAGGAGATGACTGATGCGCAGGCGTGATTTCATGCGGCAGTCCGCCGCCGCAGCCGCGGGCGCGGCGGCCGGTGTCGAACTGCCGGCACTGGCGCAAGGCACGGGCATAGGTACCGACGCGGGCGTGAAGTGGAGCAAGGCGCCCTGCCGCTTCTGCGGCACCGGGTGCGGTGTCACCGTGGCGGTCAAGGACAACCGGGTCATCGCCACGCAGGGCGACCCGCTGGCCGAGGTCAACAAGGGCCTGAACTGCATCAAGGGCTACTACCTGTCCAAGATCATGTATGGCGCGGACCGGCTGACCACGCCGCTCTTGCGCATGAAGGACGGCCAGTACGCCAAGGACGGTGAATTCGCGCCGGTGTCCTGGGACACCGCCTTCGACGTGATGGCCCAGCAGTTCAAGCGTGTGCTGAAGGACAAGGGGCCGACCGCCGTCGGCATGTTCGGCTCCGGCCAGTGGACCATCTGGGAGGGTTATGCCGCGCTGAAGCTGATGAAGGCGGGCTTCCGTTCCAACAACCTGGACCCCAACGCGCGGCACTGCATGGCGTCGGCCGCCGTGGGCTTCATGCGCACCTTCGGCGCCGACGAGCCCATGGGCTGCTACGACGACATCGAAGCCGCCGACGCCTTTGTGCTGTGGGGCTCCAACATGGCGGAGATGCACCCCATCCTGTGGACGCGGGTGACCGACCGGCGGCTCAGCACACCGGGTGTCAAGGTGGCGGTGCTGTCGACCTTCGAACACCGGTCCTACGAACTGGCCGACATCGAACTCACGTTCACGCCGCAGACCGACCTGGCCATCCTCAACTACATCGCGCACCACATCATCAGCACCGGGCGCGTCAACAAGGACTTCGTCGAGAAGCACACCACCTTCCTGCGTGGCAACACCGACATCGGCTACGGCCTGCGGCCCGACCACCCGCTGCAGAAGGCCGCCAAGAACGCCGGCGCGGCCGGCGGCTCCAAGCCGATGACGTTTGACGAGTTCGCGCAGTTCGTCGCCACCTACGACCTGGCCTACACGGCCAAGTTGAGCGGCGTGCCGGCCAACCGCCTGCTGGCGCTGGCCGAGCTGTACGCCGACCCTAAGATCAAGGTGATGTCCTTCTGGACCATGGGTTTCAACCAGCACACACGCGGTGTCTGGTGCAACAACATGGTCTACAACATCCACCTGCTCACCGGCAAGATC
>JANOAM010000521.1:0-5110 GCA_031411215.1 Betaproteobacteria bacterium | reverse complement strand
GATGCCCCAAGACACCGTTCGAGCTACAGCGTCGAAACCGCTTGGTGCCTCGGTCTTTACTTCGGGCTTGGTGTCCCAAGGAGGAGAACGGGGTCAACCGGGCGGGCCCCCTTCAGCGCAACGGGGGTGCGTAAGAGTATTAGGAGGAGGGTTCGACCGCTGCCAAGCGGGCGAAGCCGGGGGACATGAGCGCAATCGGCCACCCCAGGCGCGAGGCTCGTGCTAAGCGTCGAACGTCAAGACCTCAGCCCACACAGCCTCAGCGTGAAGGAACGTCGCACCAGGCTCGACGTTCCAGACCCACGAAGGATCATCGTCGTCGCCCGCATCTGTCCACCCGTTGCTGCACAGGGCGGTGATGTCTGCGAACTTGTCGATACCCGCAGCGGCGAAGCTGAACTCGTACAGCTCTTGCATCTTCCAGTAGCGTTTTGGCGCGCCGTGCCGCGTGGCCCGGAAGGCTGACAAGGCCTGCAAGAGCTCAGGCTCCAGACGGGACGCAGCGTTGTCCGACGCGCAGCGCGCAAACACGCGCACCATCACGTGCGATCGGCTCACGCTTGCGCCAGCCCTTGCAGGAAAGCCTGGCAGCGGGCCAGTTGTTCCAGACTGACGAACTCGTCCGCCTGGTGCGCCTGGTTGATGCTGCCAGGTCCACAGACCACAGTAGAGATGCCGGCGCGCTGGAACAAACCGGCTTCGGTGCCAAAGGCCACCAACGTGGTCTGGCGGGTGTTGGCCAACTTCAGCGCCAGCCGCACAGCCGGTTCGTCCGCTGCGGCCTTGAAGGCCGGCATGCTGGCGAACTGTTCGAAGCGGAAGCCGCTGCTGGGGTCCACGGCTTTCATGGCGGGTTCCAGGCTGCGGGCGTAGGTCTCCACGCGGGCTTGCAGCGCAGCGGCGTCGCTGCCGGGCAGGTCGCGGAATTCGTAGTGGACGCGGCAGTCCTCCGGGATCACGTTGTCGGCAATGCCACCTTCGAAGCGGCAGACGGCGGCGGTGGAGTAGGGCACGTCGAAGCCGGCCTGGCGCGGCTCGGTGTCTCGCAACTCGTCGGCGATGCCGGTGATGTGCGTGACCAAACGCGCCGCCGCTTCCACCGCGTTCACGGCCATCGGCGTCAGTGACGAATGCGCCGCCTTGCCGCGCACATGGCAGCGCCAGCGGTGCACGCCCTTGTGGGCCAGGGCGGGGACCATGTCGGTGGGCTCGCCCACCAGGCAGATTTTCGGGCGTATGCCGGCGTCGCGCAGGTCGGCCAGTAAGTGCTGCACGCCGAAGCCGCCGACCTCTTCGTCGTAGCTGAAGGCGTAGTGCATGGACTCGGGCAGGTCGGCTTCCAGCCAGGACTTGGTATGCGCCACGACGAGACCGATGTAGGCCTTCATGTCCGCGCTGCCGCGGCCGTAGAGGCGGCCATCAAGCAGCTCGGCTGAGAGCGGGTCCACGGTCCAGGCCTGGCCGTCCCAGGGCACCGTGTCGGTGTGGCCAGACAGCACGGTGCCAGCCGGCTTGCCTTCACCCAGCGTGGCAAAGAGGTTGGCCTTGCGCCGGTCTTCGTCGTAGGTCAGGCGCACGGGCACCTGCAGGCTGCGCAGGTGGTCGGCGATGCAGTCGATCAACGCCAGGTTGCTCTGGGCGCTGCGGGTGTCAAAACGCACCAGGCGCTGCGCCCAGGCCAGGGCGTCGGGGTTGAGCGTGTTGAGCGTGTTGAGCTTGTCCATCGTCTGCACTGTACCGGCTAGCATGAAGACCATGACGAAGCGCACAGACCAAGCCTCCACCCTGGTGAACCCGCAGACCATCGCCGAAGCGCGCCTGCGCATTGCGGCTGACGTGCGGCGCACGCCGCTCTTGCGCATCCCTGGTGCTCAGCTGGGTGTGGACTGTGCGGAGCTGTGGCTGAAGCTGGAACACCTGCAGATCGGCGGCAGCTTCAAGGCGCGGGGCATGTTCAACCGCATGCGGTCCTTGCCCGTGCCCGCGGCCGGTGTGGTGGTGGCGTCCGGCGGCAATGCGGGCATCGCGGTGGCGCAGGCGGCCAAGGCGCTGGGTGTGCCGTGTGAAGTCTTCCTGCCTGAACTGTCCACCGCTGCGAAGCGCGCTGCGCTGGCGGCCCTGGGTGCGAAGGCGGTGGTGGCGGGCGCGGCCTATGCCGACGCGCTGGCGGCCTGTTTGTTGCGGCAGCAGGAGACGGGCGCGCTGCTGATGCACGCCTACGACCAGGTTGAGGTGGTGGTGGGCGCCGGCACGCTGGCGGCCGAGATCGAGGACGAGGCCGGTCTGCCCAGCCGCGTGCTGGTCAGCGTCGGCGGTGGTGGCCTGATAGCTGGCATTGCGGCGTGGTTCGCCAGCCGCTGCCGCGTGGAGGCGCTGGAGCCTGTGGGTTCACCCACCTTGCATGCCGCACGCGCGGCGGGTGAGCCGGTGGACGTGGCGGTGTCTGGTCTGGCGGCCGATGCGCTGGGCGCGCGGCGCATAGGGCAGATCGCCTGGGCGGTGTCGCAGCAGCATGTGGTCGCTTCGCACTTGCTGCCCGAAGACGCCATCCGCGCCGCGCAACTGCAGCTGTGGACCGAACTGCGCCTGGCCGTCGAGCCCGCTGCCGCACTGCCGCTGGCGGCCTTGCGTTGCGGTGCAGTCAGGCCCGCGGCGGACGAGCGTGTGGCGCTGGTCCTGTGCGGCGCCAACTTCGACCCCGCCACGCTCAGCGCTTGATCCGAGAGGCCGCCTTGATCCAGAACCTCTTCATTGCCAACCGCGGCGAGATCGCCTTGCGCATTGGGCAGGCTGCGGCCGACCTGGGCATCGCCAGCGTGGCCGTGCAGGCCAGCGACGAGGCCCCAGCGCCGCACGCCCGCGCGGCAGGCCGTGTGCTGGACCTGGGCGCCGCCGGCCCGGCCGCGTATCTGGACATTGCGCGGCTCATTCAACTGGCCCGACAAGCCGGTTGTGATGCTGTGCACCCAGGCTACGGCTTCCTGAGCGAACGACCGGACTTTGCGCAGGCCTGCGCCGATGCGGGCCTGGTCTTCGTCGGCCCCACGGTGGCGCAACTGGCCATGCTCGGCGACAAGGTGCAGGCCCTGGCCCTGGCGCGCCGCTGCGGTGTGCCGGTGCTGGCTGCCAGCAGCGGGCCGGTGACGCTGGACGAGGCGGCGGCCTTCCTGCGCGACCACGCCTCCACCGGCGTGATGCTGAAAGCCGCGGCGGGTGGTGGCGGGCGCGGCATGCGTGCGGTGGGTGGCTCAGCAAACGATGCGGTTCATCTGGCCACGGCTTACGCGGCCTGCGCTGCAGAAGCCCAACTGGCCTTCGGCCGCGCCGATGTCTACGTCGAACAGCTGATGTCCCGCGCGCGGCACATCGAGATCCAGGTCGTCGGCGACGGCCAGCAGGTGCTGAGCCTGGGCGAGCGCGAATGCACGTTGCAGCGGCGCTTCCAGAAGCTGGTGGAGATCGCGCCCAGCCCCACGCTGGGTGCCGCCCTGCGGCAGCAGCTGACCGACGCCGCACTGACGCTGGCGCGCGAACTGCGCTACCAGGGCCTAGGAACGTTTGAATTCCTGGTCGGGCCGGGTGGCGACGGTGCACCATGGGCTTTCATCGAAGCCAACCCGCGCCTGCAGGTGGAGCACACGGTGACGGAGCAGGTCACGGGCCTGGACCTGGTGGCCCTGCAACTGCACGTGGCCGGTGGGCGCAGCCTGATGAGCCTGGGGCTGGACGCAGCGTGTGTGCCGGCACCGCGTGGTCACGCCATCCAGTGGCGGCTGAACGCCGAGTCGCGCGACGCACAAGGGCGTGTCCTGGCTTCGGAAGGGCGCTTGACGCGTTGGCAGTCCCCAGGCGGCCCTGGTGTGCGTGTGGACAGCCACGCCCACACCGGCATGGCCGCCACGCCGCAGTTCGACACCCTGCTGGCCAAGCTGGTGGTGCATGCGCCGGGGCCGGACTTCGCGGATGCGCTGGCGCGGTCGCGCCGCGCATTGGCGCAGTGGGGCGTGGAAGGCATCGTCACCAACTTGCCGCTGCTGCGTGCGCTGGCGGCGCGGCCGGAAGTGGCGGCCAGTGAGGTGGACACGGGATTTGTCGAAGCGCAGTTGGACACGCTGTGGCCTGCCGACGCCACGGCCGGTGCGAGCGGCGACGACCCCTGGTGCCTGCGCGCGCCCATGGCTGGCCGCCTGGTGCAGCAGGCGGTGCTCGAAGGCGATGCCGTTGCGGCAGGCGACGAGCTGGCCGTGCTGGAAGCCATGAAGATGGAGCACCTGCTGCCCGCGACGGCCGATTGCCGCGTGCGCCGCTGGGAAGCCGTACCCGGTGCGCAGGTGAGCGCCGGTGACGTGCTGGCCTGGCTGGAGCCCGCCGATGTGCAGCGGCGCGACAGCTCCGAATCCAGCGCCGCCGCAGCCGGGCTGCGCGCCGACCTGCAACGTGTCCGGGCCCGCCAGTCGCGCACGCTGGACGCCGCGCGTCGCGACGCCGTGGCCGCCCGCCACGCCAAGGGCCTGCGCACGGCGCGCGAGAACATCGCCGACCTGTGCGACGAAGGCAGCTTCATCGAATACGGTGCGCTGGCCGTGGCCGCGCAGCGCGGCCGCCGCAGCGAAGAAGACCTGATCGCGAACACCCCCGCCGACGGTTTGGTCACGGGCCTGGGCAGTGTCAACGGTGCGGTCTTCGGGGCTGATCGCTCACGCGCTGCGGTGCTGGCCTACGACGCCACCGTGCTGGCCGGCACGCAGGGCTTTCGCAACCACCAAAAGACGGACAGGCTGCTGGACGTGGCGCTGCGCAACCGGCTGCCCGTGGTGCTGTTTGCCGAAGGCGGGGGTGGCCGCCCGGGCGACACCGACATGCCTATCGTCGCCGGCCTGCATGTGGGCAGCTTTGCGTCCTTCGCGCGGCTGAGCGGCCAGGTGCCGACGCTGGGCGTTGCGGCCGGGCGCTGCTTTGCCGGCAACGCCGCATTGCTGGGCTGTTGCGACATCGTCATCGCCACACGCGGCGCCAACATCGGCATGGGCGGGCCGGCCATGATCGAAGGCGGTGGCCTGGGTGTCTTCAAGCCCGAGCAGGTGGGCCCGGCGCCGCTGCTGGCGGCCAA
>JANOAM010000520.1:0-9090 GCA_031411215.1 Betaproteobacteria bacterium | reverse complement strand
TTCCCATTGACAGGCAGCAGCAGTGCCGACACCAAGCGCCGGCAGGAACAGCAGGTCGAAGCGCTGATCGAAGCCGAGCGTGTCGACCTGGTCGTGCTGGCGCGCTACATGCAGATCCTGAGCCCGGATTTCTGCACCGTGTTGGCTGGCCGCGCCATCAACATCCATCACAGCTTCCTGCCCAGCTTCAAGGGCGCACGGCCCTACTACCAGGCCCATGCACGTGGTGTGAAGCTCATAGGCGCCACGGCCCACTATGTGACGGCCGACCTGGACGAAGGCCCCATCATCGAACAGGACGTGCAACGTGTGGACCACACGCTGTCGGCCGACGACTTCACCGCCGTCGGACGCGACATCGAATGCATGGTGCTGGCCCGTGCGGTGCGCTGGCATGTCGAACACCGCATGCTGGTCAATGGCCACAAGTGCGTGGTCTTCCGCTGAGCGATCGCCAGACGTCACATGGCCCGCCGCCCCGTCCCCGCCGCCACGCTGCACAGCAGCCCTGACGACGTGGAAGCCCAACTCTACGAAGCGCTGCAGCAGGGCGACATCGAACGTCTGATGGCGCTGTGGGCCGATGACGACGAGGTCGTCTGCATGCACCCGGGTGGTGGACGCAGCATCGGCCAGGCCGCCATACGCGCCAGCTTCGAGGCCATCTTCGCCAACGGCGGCGTGCCGGTGCGGCCGGAGCAGGTTCACCGCCTGCAGTTGATGGGCACGGTGCTGCACCACCTGGTGGAACGCATCACCGTGGATACGCCCGAAGGCCGGCAGACCGGCTGGGTGCTGGCCACCAATGTGTACGTGAAGACGCCGCTGGGCTGGCGCCTGGCCGCTCACCACGCCAGCCCGGCCGAGCCGCAGGAACCACCAGCACACGGGCCGCATTCGCCGAACGCGCCCACCACGCTGCACTGACCGTGGACCGCTACCGCGCACCGGCCTGGCTGCCGGGTGGCAACCTGCAGACCATCTGGGCCGCGACACGGTCACGGCGCTTCTCCGGCGAAGCGCCACGCTTCACCCGCGAACGCTGGGCCACGCCGGATGGTGACTTCATCGACGTCGACCACCTGGTCGGCGCGCCCACCCCTGCCCAGCACCACCTGGTGCTGTTCCACGGCCTGGAAGGCAGCACGCAAAGCCAGTACGCCCAGGCCTTTGCGGCCGTGGCGCGCGAACGCGGCTGGGCCTACAGCGTGCCGCACTTCCGCGGCTGCAGCGGTGAGCTGAACCACGCACCGCGGGCCTACCACTCGGGTGACTTTGAGGAAATTGCCTGGGTGCTGAAGCGCCTGCGCGAACGCAGCACCACGCCTTTGCTGGTGGTCGGCATCTCGCTGGGCGGCAACGCACTGATGCGCTGGGCCGAAGAAGCCGGCGACAGCGCGACGGCCACGGCTGCCAGCGTGGCTTCGGTGTGTTCGCCCATCGACCTGGCCGCGGCCGGCAGAGCCATTGATCGCGGCTTCAACTGGCTGGTCTACTCGCGCATGTTCCTGGCGACGATGAAGCCCAAGGCACTGGCCAAGTGGCAGCAGCACCCGGGCCTGTTCGACCGCGACCGGCTGGCCGCTGCACGCACGCTCTACGAGTTCGACAACATCTTCACCGCGCCGCTGCACGGCTTCAAGGACACACCCGACTACTGGGCACGTGCGTCGGCCAAACCGCACCTGGCGCGCATCCGCATCCCGGCCCTGGTGCTCAACGCGCGCAACGACCCTTTTGTGCCCGCGCATTCGCTGCCGCGGCAAGCCGACGTGGGCCGCTTCGTCACGCTGTGGAACCCGGCGCAGGGCGGGCACGTGGGCTTTCCGGCGGGTGGCTTTCCTTCCAACGTGCAGGCCATGCCGCAGGCGGTGTCTTCCTGGCTGGCCGGTCACGGTTGAACCCGCGCAGCTTGGAGTAAGTTCCGGCCCATGGACGACATCGTCAAGGCGGCCCTGAAGAAGTGGCCCAACGTGCCGCACTGCTACGGCTGGCTGGCACTGGACGCGCGCGGCGACTGGTACATGCGCGACGACCGCACGCAAGCCGCGGGTCCTTTTCCGCAGGTCAAAGGCAGCCGCATCCTGCACGACAAGCTGCGCGAGTTCATCCACCGCAACTACGGCCATGACGATGCCGGCGCCTGGTTCTTCCAGAACGGGCCGCAGCGTGTCTATGTGGAACTGGAAGCCGCGCCCTGGGTGTGGCGCGTGGGCACGGCCGCGGGCTGGCCCGTGATGAGCCACACAGGGCTCGCTGCCGCAGTTCACAGCACCTGGCTGGACGAGCAGGGCCGTCTGTTCCTGGACACGGACCTTGGTTTCGGCATCGTGCACACGCTGGACATGGAGCCCGCGTCGCAAGCCGTGGAAGCCGGTGCCTGGGCCCCGCAGGACATGGCCTTCGCGGACATGCCGGTGCGCTTCGGCTACGCGTTGCGGCCGGGGCAGACTTAGCTTGGGACAGACTTCGGGGCAGACTTTCACACCCCGGTGTACGTCAGCGAACGGACGCCGGATGCATCAAGCCCAGCAAAAAGCCGGCACAAGGCCGGCTTTTCACGGTGTGGAGTGCGCTGCTTCAGTTGGCTGCGCTGGCGGCAGACGCCGCAGCAACGGGCGCCTTGGGTTCGGCAAACTTGCCACCGGCCTGGTTGGCCAAGTAGACCACCGCGCGGCCGACTTCCAAGTCGCTGAAGTCGCCACCGCCCTGGGCGCCCATGGCGCCCTTGCCCTTGAGCGCGGAATTCAGCAGCGCGTCGTAACCCGTCTTGATGCGCGGGGCCCAAGCACCCGCGTCGCCCACCTTGGGCGCGCCTGCGGCGCCAGCCGTGTGGCAGGCCGTGCACTGCGCGGCAAAGACCTGGTCACCGGTGCGCAGCACGGTGGGTGCGTTGGCGTCACGGATCTCCACAGAGCCCACACGCTGCAGGCGCTTGGCCACGGCTTCGGCCTGCATGCCGTCGCTGCCGGCACCTTCCTTGCTGCCGAAGTCCACGTAGTTCACCAGCAGGATGATGGCGACGATGGGCACCAGGAATGACGCCACCACGGCCACGATCAGTTGCTTGGGCGTGCGGATCGGGCCTTCGTGATTGGCGCTGGAATCTTCACTGGAGTCGTCGCTGATGTGGTGATCGCTCATGGGATCCTTGGGGGTAAGAGCATGCCCAGAAGGGCCAAAACCCGCAGATTATAGGAGGGCATCTCACGCCCGGCTGACGCCACCCCAGGCGCGCCAACCCCGGGGGCTAGAATGCGCCGCTCCACCGTGGCGACCGTGGTGAAGTGGATATCATGCAGCCCTCCGAAGGCTACGTCGCAGGTTCGATTCCTGCCGGTCGCACCAGCCTTCTGCGCTGACCACCCAGCGCCTGTCCGATGCCCGCCGTCCAGTTGGTCATCCTCTTGTCCGTGGGGGCCTTCCAGGCCGTCGTCCCCGCCGTGTCCAAAGAGCCGTCTGCCGTGTACGCGGACACCGCCCAGGGCGCCACCGACTTCGTGACCTGGCTGCGGCCCCAATTGCCGCCGGCCCGATTTGCGCAGCCGCCGCTGGATGTCTGCGTCGTAGGCGCCGTGCCGTTCGGTTCCGAAAGGGCGCCCTACCTGCCCAAACCGCTGTGGGAATCCAAACCGCCTTGGCGCAACCTGGAGCCCTATGCCGCACGCTTCCACTACGTGCAGCCGGTGGCGGGCAGCAAGGACCCGGCCCCGCGCACCCTTCAGCAAGCCCAGCAGATTTGCGCCGCAGCGACCAAAACGAAGTAGCTCAGCGCCGCACGCTGGCCTCCAGCAGAGCCACCATCTCGCGCAGGCCACGTGAACGCGCCAGGTCCAGCGGCGTGCGGCCGGCGCGGTCAGCCAGCTTCGTGCTGGCGCCAGCATCCAGCAACGCCTTCAGCGTGGCCTGGTGGCGCGGGCCACCATCACCCAGCACGACGGCTTCGATGGTGGCCGTCCAGTGCAGGTTGTTGACATGGTCCAGCGGTGCGCCGGCGGCAATCAACTGCCGCACCACGCCGTCATGCCCCAGGTGCGCCGCGGCGATCAGCGCCGTGCCGTCGTAACGGCTGGTGGTGAGCTTGGCGCTGGCGCCCAGCTGCAGCAGCGTGCGCAGCGTCTCTTCGTCGTCGGCCACGGCGGCGATGGTCACCGCGTCGTAGCGGTCGTCTTCCAGCAGTTGCAGGTCCGCGCCGGCCTGGGCCAGGCGGCGGATCGCATCACGCTGGCGGGCAAACGCGGCCACGTGCACGGCAGTGCGGCCTTGTCTGTCGCGGGCGTTGAGTGTGGCGGGCGCAGGCTTGGCCGCCAGCAGCCTGTCCAGCGCCGCCAGGTCGCCCCGGTGGGCTGCCGCGTGCAGGCCGCTGTAGCGCGCGGCCTGGTCAGGGCTGGGGGCCGCCTGGGCCCTGGCGACCAGAGGCCACACGCTGCAAACCAGCAGCAGGGCGGCGACCCACGTATGGCGCGTCAAGTTGTGTGATGCCATCGCGCCCATTCTGCCGTGGGACCTGGCGCGGGAAAGCCCTGGATTCACCCCGCCACGGCCGCTGGGGGCGCTGGCTACACTCCTTGCGCAGGGAGATCCGATGCGTTTGCAGAGTCCGTTGCGCGGTGTGCTGGTGGTGCTGAGTCTGCTGTGGGCGGCCTTGTGGTCCGCGCCGCAGGCGCAGGCGCAAGCGCAAGCTGTCAAACAACGGCTGGCCCTGGTCATGGGCGTGGGCACCGTTGGTGGCAAGCCGGTGCTGGACAGTGCCCGCCGCGACAGCGAAGCAGTGGCCGCGGCGCTGAAGTCCGGTGGCTTCCAGGTGCTGCTGCGCCAGGACCTGGGCGGCAACGACTTGCGCGCCGCCCTGAAGGAATTCCGCGACAAGCTGGGCGCCGAGTCCATAGGCCTCATTTACTTCACCGGCTTGGCCGCGCAGGTGGACGGCAAGAACCTGCTGGTGCCCGCCGACCTGAACCTCAGCGACACCCAGACACCGCCCTCCGTAGCCACTGTGCTGCGCGCGGTGGGCGTGCCACTTCAGGAGCTGGTCGACGCGCTCGCCGGCGGTCCCGACAGCCCGCGCATGCTGCTGGTGGACGCCGCCTACCGCCATCCGGCGCTGGCCCGCCTGTCGCCACCGGGGCTGACCCGCCAGCGTGTGCCACCCGGCATGATCGTTCTGCTGGGCCACGCCCCGGCTGCATTGCAGGACCTGCCCCCCGTGGAGCCCGCGCCGCTGAAGGACGCCCGCGACGGCGCGGCCAGCCGCTTTGCGCGGGTGGTGGTGGATGCCCTCACCACGCCGCGCATCAGCGCGCCGGAAGCGCTGCGTGCCGTGCGCCTGGCGGTGCAGGACAGCAGCGGCGGGCGTGTGCAGCCCTGGATGAATGGCGACACCTCGGCCAAGGAACACCTGGCGGACGCGGCACGGCTGGAGGCGCCCGCCACACCGGCCGTGGCTGCGGCCGCGCCGCCCAAGCCGGCCGCTTCTGCAGCGGTCGCAGCCGCCGCGCCCGCATCGGCGGCGTCGTCCGCCGCACGGGCCAACACCGACGGCCGCACCGCCCAGGCGCCCGGCCAGGGTGAACGTCCGGTCTACCAGGCCCGCATCAACAGCTACGGCCATGCCGAAGGCGACGTGCTGAGCTACCAGCTGACCGACACCCGCAAGGACGAGGTGCTGCAGAGCTACACGCTGTCCATCGACCAGGTCACACCGGACGGGCAGCTGTCGGCCAACGGTGGCGCCTTCAAGATGGACCCCGAAGGGCGCCTGCGTGCGCAAAAGGCTGAGGACGGCGGCACGGTGCGCTATGAACCTTCGCAGGACTGGTGGTGGGCGCGGCCACAGGTCGGCGAGAGCCGCTCCGTGGGCCACAAGGAAACCTACGCACGTGCCGACAACACACGCGGCGTGATCGACTGGCGCGGCACCGCGCAGGTAGGCAGCGCGCGGCAGATCGAAACGCAGGCCGGCGACTTTGACGTGCTGCCCATCAAGACCACCGGCACCGGCGTCGAGACACCCGAAGGCGGCGCGCCACGCAAGCTGCAGTTCACGCGCACGGTGTGGTTCGCGCCCAAGCTGGGCGTGCCGGTGGCTATCGACATCGAAGACAACGACGAGGCCGGCAAGCCTGTGCGGCGTGAGCGCATCGAGTTGACCCACGCCCAACAGCAGCGCACCGCCAATTGATGGCCACACGGATCACGCTGCTGCTGTGCGCGACGCTGCTGATCACCGGCTGCGCCACACGCAAGCCCGCAGCGGACCGTGACGGCGTACCCGAACAGATTCCCGCCGGCCTGATGCAACGGCCCGACGCCGAGCCGCGCATCGAAACGATACGTGTAGGCGGCCCCAACAAGCCGTATGAAGCCGTCGGCCGTCGCTACGAGCCCGTGCTGGCCGACGTGGCCATGACGGAATCCGGCCTGGCCAGCTGGTACGGCCGCAAGTACCACGGCCGGCCGACCAGCAGTGGCGAGCCCTACGACATGTTCGCGATGACGGCCGCGCACAAGACCATGCCCATCCCGAGTTACGCACGTGTGCGCAACCCGGCCAACGGGCGCGAAATCACCGTGCGCATCAACGACCGCGGGCCGTTTGCGGACGGGCGGGTCATTGACCTCAGCTACACCGCGGCCCTGAAGCTGGGTGTGCTGAACGGCGTCACGCTGGTGGAAGTGCGGCGCATCACGCAGGCCGAGATCCGCGCCGGGCAATAGGCCTTGCGGCGGCACTGAGCGCCGCACACCCCTAGCTCCATGCGGGGCCCGGCTTGATCAGCCGCGGCTTTGCCACCATGCTCAGCGTCCGCCGCAAGGGCACCAGACCACGCAGAGGAATCCCAGCCATGGCGCACAAGCCGATCACCTTCGTCATCCCGGGCCAGGCGCTGACCACACGCAGCGCCAGCGGCGCGGCGCCCGCCGCCCAAGGCATGCCGGGCGTCGTGAAGGCGTCGGTGAAGTTGTCGGCGCGGCGCGGCTCCAATGACAGCGTGCGTGTGACGGCCATCCCCGGTGAGGACGTGGTCGTGCTGCGCCTGGCCAATGGCCCCGTGCTGACGCTGCACCCGGAAACCGCGCGCGACCTGATGTTGGGCCAGGGTACGGCCACCCGCAGCGCGTCAATTGCCGCGGCCGACGAAGTAGCCGTGCCCGCACAACTGCGCTGGCGTGGGCTGGAAAAGGCCGCGCCCACCCGTGGCGCGGGCTTCCTGGGTGATGTGCTGCTGCAGGTTTTTGAGGTCGTCACCGGTGTTGGAAAGGGATCGCTGGAAGACTCGGCGGCGGACTTCGTGGCCAGCCAAGTAGTCGCCAAGGTGGACGGGCAGGTCGACGCTGGCGTCTACGCGCTGAAGCGCGAGTCGCTGGCCGCGCTGAAGGGCAGCGGCCAGAAGCTGGCCAGCGTGCCCGTACCAACCGACCCCGCCAACCAGCCCTTGCTGGTGATGATCCACGGCACCTTCGTCGACACCTTCAGCACCTTCGGCAAGCTCTGGGCCGTGCACCCGCAGCGGGTCAACGAACTGTTCAACGCCTACGACGGGCGCGTCTACGCGCTGGACCACCCCACCGTGGGTGTGAGCCCCCTAGGCAACGCGCTGACCCTCGTGCAAGCGCTGCCCAAAGGCGCACGCCTGCACCTACTGACGCATTCACGCGGTGGCCTGGTGGCCGAGGTGTTGGCCCTCGTCTGCGGGCGCATGAACGGCAGTGGTCAGCAGGCCATAGGTGCCGTGGACCTGGCCCTGTTCCCAGGTGCGGAACACACCCAGCACCGCGCCGACCTGCAGGCCCTGGCGGCCGCAGTGAAGGCCAAGGCGATCCGCGTGGACCGCATCGTGCGGGTGGCCTGCCCAGCCCGCGGCACGCTGCTGGCCAGCAAGCGGCTGGACGCGTATCTCTCGGTGCTGAAGTGGACGATTGAGCTGGCCGGTGTGCCCGTGGTGCCGAGTCTGGTGGACTTCCTCACCGAAGTCGCTCGCCGCCGCGCCAACCCGGCCAGCCTGCCCGGCCTGGCGGCCATGATCCCGGACACGCCGCTGGTCAACTGGCTCAACAGCAGCGAAGTGGCCATCCCCGGTGAGCTGCGTGTGGTGGCCGGTGACCTGCAAGGCGACAGCCTGGGCAGCTGGCTCAAGACGCTGCTGGCCGACGCCTACTACTGGACCGACAACGACATCGTCGTGCACACACGCAGCATGTACGGTGGCAGCCCACGTGCCAGCGGTGCGAGCTTCCTGCTGGACCAGGGTGGCAAGACCACGCACTTCGCCTACTTCGTCAACGAGCGCACCGTGCAGGCCGTCGTCGGCGGCCTGACGCAGGATGTGCCGGCAGGCTTTCGCAGCATCGGTCCTTTGTCCTGGGCCGGTGAAGACTCCAGCGGCCAGCGCGCGGCACGCCGCAGCGCGCACGACAGCCGCGCCGCGTCCGACAAGCCGGCCGTCTTCGTACTGCCCGGCATCCTGGGCAGCCACCTGAAAGTCGGCGACGACCAGGGTGGAAAACGCATCTGGCTGAGCCTGCGCCTGATCGGCGGCCTGTCGCGCCTGAAGTACCAACCCGGCGGTGCCGACGGCGTGAAGGCCGACGGCCCCATCGGCCTGGTCTACGACGACCTGATGGACCACTTGGCCGAGACGCACGAGGTCATTCCCTTCAGCTTTGACTGGCGCCGCCCTATCGAGGAAGAAGCCAGCCGGCTGGCCGATGCGGTGGACGCCGCGCTGGACGTGCGCAACGGCAGCGGGCAGCCGGTGCGCATCGTCGCCCACAGCATGGGCGGCGTGCTGGCGCGCACCCTGCAGCTGGAGCGGCCCAAGACCTTTGACCGCCTGATGAAGCGCGATGGTGCCCGCCTGCTGATGCTGGGCACGCCCAACGGCGGCTCCTGGGCGCCGATGCAGTGCCTGAGCGGCGACGACACCTTCGGCAACGCGCTGGCCAACTTCGGCAGCCCGCTGCGCGACCGGGCGGCGCGCCAGCTGATGGCGGAATTCCCCGGCTTCCTGCAGTTGCAGGCCGAGCTCGGCAACCCCAAGCTGGGCCTGGACAAAGCCGAGACCTGGGCCCAACTGGCCCGCGAAGACC
>JANOAM010000519.1:0-3697 GCA_031411215.1 Betaproteobacteria bacterium | reverse complement strand
CGCGGCGCTGCGCGCTCATGTCCAGCACCGCGCTCATCCAGCCGGCGTGGCGGCCAACGCCATCCACCAACGGCGCTTCGTAGATGACCACGGGGAAACGTTCGCCGTTCTTGCGCATGAAGACGGTCTCGTAGCCTTCGCGCGCCTCGCGCAGGCTGCGGCCCTGACCGACCAGACGGCGCTGCTGGCGGCGTTCGTAGTCGTCGGCAAACTCGGGTGGCCAGTAGGGTTGGCGTGCGCCGGCGTTGCTGAGCAGTTCGTGTTCGGCCAGACCCACCATCGTGCAGAAGGCCGGGTTGGCATAGGTGATGGCGCCCTGCAGGTCGCGCGCGCGCAGGCCCGTGGGCAGCGAGTCTTCCATCGCGTTGCGGAAGGCCAGCGCCTCGCCCAGCGCCCGTTCGGCTTCGGCGCGGCGGCGGCCGTCGCGCGCCAGCAGGATCACCACGCCAAAGAGCAGCAGCGACAGGCCCAGCACGAGGGCCGTGGTGAAGTTGGGAAGCAGGCTGGGCTGGCGCAGCGCGCTGTCGGCGCGCATCTGCAGCGTGGGCCCGGGCAGGTCCACCACATGCTGGCCAACGAAGACACCTGCGCCGCGCGCTGCGCCCACGCGGGCCAGCCGTGTGCCGTCGGCTTCGATGATGGAAAACTCATGCCGGCGCGAAGGGTCACTGCCGACCGCGGTTTCCAACACACGTGGCAGGCTCAACGTGGCCACCAGGTAGCCGACATCGCGCCCGGCCTGCAGCACCGGCACACACAGGTCTATGGCCTCCACGCCCAGGCCGCCTGGCAGCGGCACGAAGTAGGACCGCGAGAACGCTGGCGCACCGCTGCGCTGCGTCTCGCGGCAGGCCAGGTCGGCTTCCAGGGCCAGTTCACGGCGCGGCATCAGGCTGAACAGGCGCGGCGGGTAGGGCGAATCCATCGCACCGACGACACCCAGCCGCTCGTCACGCCATTCCACACGCTGCAACCCCTGACTGCGGCGCAAGAGTTCGGTGGCCTGCTGCTCCCAGCTGGCGCTGGGCTGGCCGACAAAGGCCAGCGTCTGCACGGCCACGGTCAGGCGGCCCAATTCGCGTTTCAGCTCGGTCGCGGTTTCCGTGGCCACACGCTCGGCGTCGTCCTGTTCACGGCCGGCCTCGTAGTTGATGGTCAGCGCCACCAGCAGGGTCTGCGCCACCAGCAACAGCGCCACCAGCGCCGCCCACAGCAGCGCACGGCGCAGGCGGCGTGGGCGCGCCAGCGTGTCGGACGAGGGCATGGCGGGTGTCAAGACGGCATCCTGCGCGCAAGGCTTGAACACAAGACCTGGGTGGGCGTTGCAGTATTGGCGGACTCGCCCAGCGGCAGGCTACGCAGTTTTGCGCATGGGAATCCCCGGCCTGGGCGGCGATGCTTGCGAACCTACAATCCGCGCCCGCCCGTCTGTGGCATGGGTGTGCGACAGAACCCCGGGACACCACTGCGGGGAAAAGAAGCGGACACAAGGAGACTGCGCGATGCCGAGCACCGACAAGCCCACGAACAAGCCCAACGACCGTGCCGAGGAACTGCGCCTAGCCGCTCTGGAATACCACGAGTTCCCGACGCCGGGCAAGCTGTCCGTCAACGCCACCAAGCAGATGATCAACCAGCGCGACCTCGCGCTGGCCTACAGCCCGGGCGTGGCCTACGCGTGCGAGGCCATCGTCGATGACCCGGCCAACGCCTTCCGCTACACCGCGCGTGGCAACCTGGTGGCCGTGGTCACCAACGGGACCGCCGTGCTGGGCCTGGGCAACATCGGCCCGCTGGCCGCCAAGCCGGTGATGGAAGGCAAGGCGGTGCTGTTCAAGAAGTTCGCCGGCATCGACGTCTTCGACCTGGAGCTGGCCGAGAACAACCTGGACAAGCTCTGCGACATCATCGCGGCGCTGGAACCCACCTTCGGCGGCATCAACCTGGAAGACATCAAGGCGCCGGACTGCTTCTACGTGGAACGCAAGCTGCGTGACCGCATGAAGATCCCCGTCTTCCATGACGACCAGCACGGCACGGCCATCGTGGTGGGCGCGGCGGTGATCAACGCGCTCAAGGTGGTCGGCAAGAACATCAAGGAAGTGAAGCTGGTGGCCTCCGGCGCGGGTGCCGCTGCGCTGGCCTGCCTGGGCCTCTTGATGAAGCTGGGCCTGCCGCGCGAAAACATCTGGGTGACCGACCTGGCCGGCGTGGTCTACAAGGGCCGCACCGAGTTGATGGACGACGACAAGCTGGGCTTTGCGCAGGACACGCCGCACCGCAAGCTGGCCGACGTGATGCCCGGCGCGGACATCTTCCTGGGTCTGTCGGCCGCGGGTGTGCTGAAGCCCGAGATGCTGGCCAAGATGGGGAAGAGTCCGCTGATTTTTGCGCTGGCCAACCCGACGCCGGAAATCGACCCCGAACTGGCCAAGCAGACCCGGCCTGACGCCATCATCGCCACCGGCCGATCAGACTACCCGAACCAGGTCAACAACGTTCTGTGCTTCCCGTACATCTTCCGCGGCGCGCTGGACTGCGGCGCGACCACCATCACCGACGCGATGGAGATTGCCGCGGTGCATGCGATCGCCGAACTGGCCCAGGCCGAACAGAGTGACGTGGTGGCCGCGGCCTATGCCGGCGCCACCTTGAGCTTCGGCCCCGAATTCCTGATCCCCAAGCCCTTTGACCACCGGCTGATGGAGAAGATCGCCCCGGCCGTGGCCGAGGCCGCCGTGGCGTCTGGTGTGGCGCTGCGGCCCATCGCCGACCTGCAGGCGTACCGGGAGAAGCTGCGCAGCTTCGTCTACGCCTCGGGCACCACCATGAAGCCCATCTACGACCAGGCCAAGAAGGCGCGCAACAAGCGCGTGGCCTACGCCGAGGGCGAAGAAGAACGTGTGCTGCGCGCGGTGCAGGTGGTGGTGGACGAAGGCCTGGCGCGGCCGACGCTGATCGGCCGGCCGGCGGTCATCGCCGCTCGCGTGGAGAAGTTCGGCCTGCGGCTGAAGGAAGGCCTGGACTACGACATCGTCAACGTCGAACAGGACCCGCGCTACCGCGACTTCTGGATGACCTACCACCAGCTGACCGAACGCAAGGGCGTGTCGGTGCACCTGGCCAAGATCGAGATGCGCCGGCGCCTGACGCTGATTGGTGCCATGTTGCTTCGCAAGGGCGAGGTCGACGGCATGTTGTGCGGCACCTGGGGCAGCACGGCCAACCACCTGCACTACATCGACCAAGTCATAGGCAAACGCGCCGGTGGCAGCCCCAGCACCAAGCAGGACGTGCGCGTCTACGCCTGCATGAACGGCCTGCTGCTGCCGGGCCGCCAGGTGTTCCTGGTGGACACGCATGTCAACGACGACCCCACGGCCGAAGAGCTGTGCGAGATCACGGTCATGGCGGCCGAAGAGATGATGCGCTTCGGCCTGCAGCCCAAGGCGGCGCTGCTGTCGCACAGCAACTTCGGCACCAGCGACCTGCCCAGCGCGGTGAAGATGCGGCGCGCGCTGGCGCTGATCCGTGAACAGGCGCCGTGGCTGGAAGTGGACGGTGAGATGCACGGCGACCTGGCGTTGGACGCAGAACAGCGCAAGAAGCTGATGCCACGCAGCACGTTGACAGGCGAAGCCAATTTGCTGGTGCTGCCCAACATCGACGCCGCCAACATCGCCTACAACCTGCTGAA
>JANOAM010000518.1:0-3270 GCA_031411215.1 Betaproteobacteria bacterium | reverse complement strand
GCGGCGTGGCGGCCTCGCGCCGCGCTGCTTTGCATGGCGCCAAGGTAGCCATCGTGGAAGGCAGCCGGCTCGGCGGCACCTGCGTGATCCGCGGCTGCGTGCCCAAGAAGCTGCTGATGTACGCGGCGCAGTTCGGCGACGAGATGCGCGAAGCGCGGGGTTATGGCTGGGTCGTATCCGAGCCGCAGTTCGACATGGCCACCTGGGCGCGGGCCAAGGCCGCGGAGACGGCACGCCTGGAAGCGGTCTACCGCCAGATGCTGCAAGGCTCCGGCGTGGACCTGTTCGAGGGCTGGGCGCAACTCGACGGCCCCGGCCGCGTGAAAGTTGGCGAGCATGTGCTGACGGCACGCCACGTGCTCATCGCCACGGGTGCCGCACCGGTGCGCGACAGCATCCCGGGGATCGAGGCCTGCGCCACCAGCGACGACTTGCTGGACCTGCAGCACTTGCCCGAACGCGCGGCCATCATTGGCGGCGGCTACATCGCGGTGGAATTTGCCAGCATGCTGGCCCGCCTGGGCGTCAAGGTGTCGATGCTCTACCGCGCCGCCTTGCCGCTGCGGGGCTTTGACGAGATGCTGCGCACGGCGCTTGCGGCCGAGTTGCAGGCCGCGGGTGTGGACCTGCACCCGGGCAGCACGCCGCGCAGCGTGCAGCGCACGGCCGACGGGTTTCTGCTGAACCTGGACGATGAGCGCGCCCTGGCCTTCCCCTGGGTGCTCAACGCCACGGGCCGCCTGCCAAACACGGCCCGGCTGAACACCACCAGCGTCGGTCTGGTGCTGGATGCGCAGGGCGCTGTGCCCGTCGACGACGCGATGGCCACCGCGGTGCCGGGTCTGCATGCCATTGGCGATGTCACCAACCGCAAGAACCTCACACCGGTGGCCATTGCAGAGGGACGCGCGCTGGCCGACAACTTGTTCGGATCCTCATCTGGCCAAGCACCGCGCCAGGTGGACCTGTCACGCGTGGCCAGCGCAGTCTTCACGCTGCCACCCGTGGCCACCGTGGGGCCGACGGAAGAAGAGGCGTGCGCGGCGGGCCATGCGCTGGCCGTCTACGAGGCCGACTTCCGCCCCATGAAGCAGGCCTTCATCGGCGGCACGGAGCGCACACGCATGAAGCTGCTGGTGGACGCGGACAACGGCCGTGTGCTGGCGGTGCACATGATCGGCGCCGACGCGCCGGAAATCATCCAAAGCCTGGCCGTGGCGTTGACGGCTGGTGCCACCAAGGCCGACTTTGACCGCACCCTGGCCATGCACCCCACGGCCGCCGAGGAGTTTGTGCTGATGCGCGAACCGGCGCGGGTCTGGGTCAGAACTCCAGCCCCAGGTTGAAGAACGGCCCGCGGGCGCGAACCGACAGTTCGGTGGACGATGTCTCCGGCCGCACCCAGGTGCGGCTTTCCGCATAACCACCACGCAGCACGATCACCGGTGCTGGGCGAAAGGCCAGTGCCACTTCAGTGAAATTGCGCTGACCCGAGTCGACACGGCCGCCCAGCGCCACCGCGCCGGAATAGCGGGCTTCCAGCGACAGCATGGGCGCCAGGTGCAGGCGGCCCAGAGCACCACCGACAGGGCCGCTCCAGGTGGAGCTGGATGTCAGCTGCGGGTCGGTCGTCCGGCTGCTGGTGCTGGACCAGTGCGTGCGCACCTGCGTGGCGCCGACAAACCACTCCAGTTCCACAGGCCGGCCTGCAAACAGCAGATGGTTGTAGACCAGCTGGACGTGCTCCACCCGCGCGTCGTTGCTCAGTGTGGCGGGCCCCAGCACGGTTTGTTGGTTGAGCGTGGCCGCGTCGTTGGCCGTCAGCAACTGCGTGCCTTTGGCGACCGCTCGCGAGGCTTCCACCTCCAGGCCCGGGCCGCCCGGGCCACTGCCCAGGCGCTTGACCGCGCGCACGCTGCCGATGGCGTGGGAGTCGTCGCTGACATTCAAATGGGTCACTCCCACGCCGCAGCCGGCCAGCAGTGTGGCGGTAGCCAGCGCGCCCGGCAGGGCAAGGCGGCGCAAGTTTTGAAGTGAGTCCAACGTGTTCATGTGACAGTTCTCCCTTGGTAAAGCTTCAGCTGAACAAACGACGTGCCGCCGGTGACCCCGCAGCCAGATCCAGTTGTTCAAGCCGGCGGTAGAGATCGTCGATCTCCGTGCCGATGGCATCAAAGGCATGCAGCGTGATGGCCTGTCCCTGGTCGTCCACCGCCGTGGCGTCCAGATCATCGGCCAGTTGCTTGCCCATCAGGTGCCATGCGGGGAAAGGCTCGACGCTGGCTGCCGTCTGCGGCACGTCCAGGCTCAGCATGCATTCACGCACCACGGCGCCTTGCGGGTCGTCGGTCAAGGCGGCCTGGGAGTCCACGGACAGCACCAGCATGGGCGGTGCGCCTTCTTCCGCCGCGGGCAGCACCCAGCGCCCGGGCACTTGGCCGGCGACCAGGCCCTGGCGCGTGGCCACCTGCTGCACAAAACCCACCGACCAGGCCACGCCGTTGGTGCGCAGGGTGACGGACAGCGGCGCGTCCAGCGGTGCGGCCTGGCCGTCCAGTTCGCGCGCGCGGGCCACGACTTCCAGCATGTCGGGGATCTCGGCCGTGGCACCCAGGGACTCGGCCAGGGCCTGCACCTTCTGCACGAATTCGGAGAACTCGATCTCGTTGAGCGCCCCACTGCGGTTGGCCAGTTGCACACCCGCCTGCAGCTCGCCATAGCGGTGGCCGGCCGTGGGCGTGTCCCACTCGCCGGTCTCGCCGTCCAGGCCTTCCACGTAGAAGGGCTTGGTGCCGGCGCGGCGTGACGAGGGCAGGTGCTGCAGCACCTGGTCGCCGCTGACCGGCCCGTCCAGCCGCAGGGTGACGATGGCGTCGATCAGGGCGTCCAGCCTGGCGGCGCGCTTGGTCGATGCCCGCAGCGGTGCAAGGTCGCCAGCCGCATCTGCCGGCCCGTGCAGTGCAGGCTCCACACGCTCCGTGGCACCGTGGCTGGGCACAGTGTCCTGCGCCTGGCGAGGCTTGGCGCGGCGTGTGGTCCACCAGGCTTGCGCGACCAGCGCCAGCAGCACCGCAGCGCCCAGGATGGCGAGTGCGGTGGCGAGCTTCATGGGCGCTTCACTCCTAGACCTCGGCCATGCTGAGGGCGGACTCCATGTCCACTGCGACGATACGGCTCACACCCTGCTCCTGCATGGTCACGCCGATCAACTGCTGCGCCATTTCCATGGCGATCTTGTTGTGGCTGATGAACAGGAACTGCGTGCCCTTG
>JANOAM010000517.1:0-3053 GCA_031411215.1 Betaproteobacteria bacterium | reverse complement strand
GTCGCGCCGGCGCCCAGCCCGATGATCAGCGACAGCAGCAAGAAAAAAACGGGAAAGAACGACGCGGCCGTCGCAATGCCGTGCACGCCCAGCAGGCGCCCGAGCCAGAAACCATCGAGCAGTCCGCCCGCACTTTGGAGGGCGTGCGTCAGGACAAGGGGGGCCAGCAGCGCCAGGTAGTGCGTGAGCAGTGTCGGCGCCGGTACGGCGGGGGTTGTCGTTACTTGCTCGTTCATGAGTGCTCCTGTGGATCGCGGGCGTGCGTGTGCCCGCAGCGCTGCGGCCCGGAGCCGCGCGCTGGTTGCAAAAAAGAGAAAGAGGTTCGGCTTAGCCGGTTGCTGGTTCGGCGAGCTGCAGGACGTACGCCCGCACGTCTTCCGGCCATGCGGTCATCTGCGCCACCAGCCGCTCGTGGTCGCCGGCGAACAGCGCCCGCGATGCTTCCTCGAAGCCGGCGAGGTTGCCGGCCAGCGTTGACATGGCGTGATACGCGCGGTCGCGCGCCTGCCGCGTCCGGCCCCGGTCGCCGCCCCTGCGCCGCGCTTCATGCACGAGCTTGCGCAAGGTCACGGAGGCGCCGCCTGGTTGGGCGGCGAGCCAGTCCCAGTGTTCCGGCAGCAACGTCACTTCTCGCGCGACCACGCCGAGCTTGGGGCGACCGCGGCCCTTGGGCGTTTGGATCGGCGCAGCCGCGGTGTAGCGCGCCGCAACGGCTTCCTCGCCGCCACGCAGGTCCAGGTCGGCAGACTGGCCGCTGGCATCGCTGAAGACCAGCGGATACCCCTGGTGTTGCGCCTGCTGCGCCCGCAACACGGCCACGGCGACTTCGTGCAAAGCACCGCTGGTGAGGCGGCGCCCCTCCAGGAAAGCGGTGTAGGTGAGTGGCATTGCTTGGTCCATGCCGCTAATTCTATCCGGGTTAAATTAATGAGTCAATAACACCCGGATAAAACTCCAACTTGCCGGGGCGGACTTTCCACCAGCGCCAGCACTGCCTGCGCCGTCTTGCGCGCGCTGCTGCGGTGCTCCGCTGCAAAGCGCTCGCCGGACGCTGTTGGCTTGCAGCCAAGCGCGGGTCACGCCCCAGCGCCACCGCTTCGCAGGCCGCCTCTCGCCACAGTGACGGTCGTTTCGCCCGTCCTGACGGTACAGCGGGACGGCCAGGCACTGGCCTGCGCGCCTGCCTTACAATTTAAACGAATGTAAGGAGCAAAGGCATGGCTGAATCAACCATCACAGCGAAGGGCCAGACCACCGTGCCCGCCGACATCAGGGCCCTCGTGGACGCCAAGCCCGGCACGCGCCTGGTCTGGTCGGCGATGCCAGACGGCACCATCATCGTCCGGGCCAAGACCAAATCCATCCTCGACATGGCCGGCATGCTGAAAGCGCAAGAGGGCAAGAAAGTCAGCATCGACAACATGAATCCCTGGCGCTGACTGCGGCACCCGCATGCCGGCGCTCGACACCAACGTCCTGGTGCGCTACCTCGTCCGGGACGACGCATCGCAACTCGCCGCAGCCCAGCGACTCATCAGCCGCTGTGTCGCCGAAGGCCGGGCGCTGTTCGTCCCCGTGACCGTCGTGCTCGGGTTGGAATGGGTGCTGAGATCCCGCTTCGCATTCAGCAAGGACGACGTGCTGATGACCCTGTCCAGCCTCTTCTCGGCAGCCGAGCTGACCTTCGAATCAGAGCACGCGCTCGAAGTCGCGCTGCAGTTGTTTCGCAAGGGGTCGGCCAACTTCGCGGACTGCCTTCATGTCGCGTTGGCCACGCAGGCTGGCGAGCAGCCGCTGTGGACCTTCGACAAGGGCGCATCCAAGGTCGCTGGCGCTCAACTGTTGCTCAAGGGTTGAGCCGGCGGCCCGGCTTCGCGCACGCCACCTGGGCAGGTCAGGCCGACCGCCTGGGGCAGCTCTCGATCTGGCGCCAGACCCTGGCCCCCGGCACCGCCACGCAGCCGCCTCGTCACGACTGCGACGAGGTCGTGCTGTGCCTGCCGGGCTGGGCGAGGTCTACACCGAAGGCAGCGTGGAGCGTTTCGGCGCCGACAGCATCGCCGTGCTGAATCAACTGATCTCAGCGTGCCGCGCCTTCTGAACGCCGCGACAATGCTGTCACATCCATCAAACGGACGCGCCAATGAATGCCTTGCTGAAAGCTGCCCTGTTGGCGGCCGTGTTGATGACGTCTGGTTGTGCCAACCTGGCAGGCCTGGCCGGATCGGCGCCGACCGAACCCGCGATGGGTGCGCCTGCGCTGGAGTTGAAGCGCGCTGCGTTGGAATCGACCAATCAGAGCGGTGGCATTTCCGTCCTGCGCACCAAGGACAATCAATTGCAGGTCAATTTTCCCAGTGATTTTTCATTCGCTACCGACAGCGCCGACATCAGGCCCAACATGCGGCCGTTGCTGGATCACCTGGCGGCGGACCTGGCCCGCCCGGACTTGTCAAGCCTGCTGATCCAGATCGTCGGCTTCACGGACAGCGAGGGCGCCGAGAGCGCCAACCGGGCCTTGTCGCTGGCCCGGGCCAACAGCGTACGCAAGTACCTTGAAAACAAGGGGCTGCCGGCGGCTCGGCTGTCGGTTGAGGGTCGAGGTGAAGAATTGCCGCAGGCTGGAAACGACAAGAAATACGGACGCGCGCTGAATCGGCGCGTCGAAATCTACCTGCGTGAACCGGGGTAAGGTTCCGTTGCCAGTCCGGCGCTCGGCGGGCCGATGCCAGGGAACAGGTCGACCTCGTTCTGCGGCGGGTCATGCAGGATGCTCGCCCGGTCGCAAGCGACTTGCGGCTAGTGGTGGACCTACGCTGGTGGCTGCGGCCGATCGGCAGCTTCGGCAAGGGGCGCGCTTTTTAGCCATGTCTGCGGTGGGCTCGCAGGTTGCCAAGCTGCTGATGGCGCTGCGTGCGTGCCCGCCAGCCGCATCGGTCGGCACCAAGCAGGCTCGCTGGTGTTCAAGTCACGACAGCAGGCCAGGGTCGGGAAGATTCCGCACACCCGTTTCGCACGCCCGTCTAGCGCAAGCGAGCCCTTTGGCCTATGGC
>JANOAM010000516.1:0-3265 GCA_031411215.1 Betaproteobacteria bacterium | reverse complement strand
GCCGCAGCAGGACATCCCCGCGCCGGACGTGAACACCAACCCGCAGATCATGGCGTGGATGATGGACACCTACAGCATGAACACCGGCACCACCGCCACCGGCGTGGTCACCGGCAAGCCCATCCACCTGGGCGGCAGCCTGGGGCGCGTCAAGGCCACCGGCCGCGGTGTCTTCGTCACCGGCCGTGAAGCCGCGCGGCGCCTGAACCTGAACCTGGAAGGCGCCAAGGTGGCCGTGCAGGGCTTTGGCAACGTGGGCTCGTCAGCCGCCGAGTTGTTTGCGCAGGCTGGCGCCAAGATCGTCGCCGCGCAGGACCACACGGGGAGCATCTTCAACCGCAACGGCTTCGACCTGGCGGATATCACCGCCCACGTCAAAGCCACCGGCGGTGTCGGCGGCTTCAGGGGTGCCGAACCCATGGGCGATGAAGACTTCTGGGACGTGGACTGCGACATCCTGATCCCCGCCGCACTGGAAGGCCAGATCACGGCCGCGCGCGCCAGGCGCATCAAGGCCAAGCTGGTGCTGGAAGGCGCCAACGGCCCTACGGTGCCGACGGCCGACGACATCCTGGCCGACCGCGGCGTGCTGGTCGTGCCGGACGTGATCTGCAACGCCGGCGGCGTGACGGTCAGCTACTTCGAATGGGTGCAGGACTTCAGCAGCTTCTTCTGGACCGAAGACGAGATCAACGTGCGCCTGGACAAGATCATGATCGGCGCGCTGAAGAAGATCTGGGACACGGCGGACAAGCACCAGATCACGCTGCGCACCGGCACGTTTGCGGTGGCGTGTGAACGCATCCTGATGGCGCGGGAAGAGCGGGGGTTGTACCCCTGAAGCCTTGAACCGCCTGAGCGGCGGCGCGCCTACTCGGGCGCGATCTCGTATTCCGAGACGAACGTGCGCCAGAGCTGGCCGCCCTGCTCGGCGGCCGCCACCAGGACCTGTGGCGTGGACCCTTCCACCGCCAGCGCCTGCTGCTCCAGCTGGGCGCGCAGTTCGGGTTCAGCCAGCACCTGCGCCACCGCGCGCGAAACCCGCAGCGCCGCGGCCGCTGGCATGCGGGGCGGCCCGAACAGCGCCTGCCAGGTGGGCAGGCTGACGCCCTGCACACCGGCTTCGGCCAGCGTGGGCGTGTCCGGCGCCAGCGCGCTGCGCTGCGGCTGCAGCACGGCCAGCAGGCGCAGCTTGCCCTCGCGCACCAGCGGCAGGCCGCTGGACAGCGGGCCGAAGTTCAGTTGCACACGCCCTGCCGCCAGGTCGGGCATCAGCTGCGAGCCGCCGCGGTAGGGCACACGCACGCTGCTCACGCCGGTGGCTTTCAGGAAGCGTGTGGTGGCCATGTAGTCACCCAGCGAACCGGTGGCGTAGCTGATCTGCCCCGGGTGCGCCCGCGCGTGGTCGACGAACTCCGCGACGCTGCGGCCCGGCACGCTGGGATGCACAAACATGGCGTAGGTGAAGCTGCCCACCAGCGAGACCGGGCTCAGGTCCGTCAACGCCTGGTAGGGCGACGCCTTCTGCAGCACCGGCAGGCCGGACATGGAGGCCAGCGTCCACATCAGTGTCTGCCCGTCGGGCGCGGCGGCCATGAGGGCTTGCGCGGCCAAGGCACCGCCGGCGCCGGGTTTGTTGTCAACCACGAAGCCCTGGCCCAGCACGCGCGACAGCGCCTGCGTCAACAGCCGCGCGCAGGCGTCGGACGAACCACCGGGCGGCGTCGGCATGATCAGGCGGATGGCCCGGCTGGTGTCCGCTGTTTGTGCACGGCCGATACCGGGGAAGGTGGTGGGCAGCAGCAGAGCGCTGGCAAGCAGGGAGCGGCGGCGCATGGTGGGTCTCCAGGGGGCGATGCACGCATGGTGCGCGCCGCGGCCGTTGGGCGGAATATGGCCGATGCAGAATCCGGCATCAACTTTTGGTTAATGACCGAAAAGCCGCAGCAAGCGGCGGGAGCAGCGGCATGGACAAGCTCAGGGCGCTGGAGTACTTCGTGGCCGCGGCCGAAGCCGGCAGCTTTGCCGGTGCGGCGCGCCGGCTGGAGGTGAGCGTGCCTGCCGTGCACAAGCTCATCAGCTCGCTGGAAGACAAGCTGGGCGCGCGGCTCTTCGAACGCAGCGCACGCGGCCTGGTGCTGACGGCCAACGGCGCCACCTACCTGGAATCCTGCCGGCCCTTGCTCGAGGAGCTGGACGCGCTGGACACGGCCGTCAGCCGCTCCGCCGCCGGCCCCAGCGGCACGCTGGTGGTGGGCGCGCCGCCGCAGCTGACCCACCACTTCCTGCTGCCCGCGCTGCCCGACTTCCACGCCCGCTGCCCCGACATCCAGATCGACTTCCGCGTCGTGCACCGCACGACCGACGTGGACGCTGCGGCGGTGGACGTGTTCCTGCTGCACGGCTGGCCCGAGACACAGGACCTGGTGCACCGCACGCTGGGCCACCCGCGCAGCGTCATTGCCGCCACGCCGGACTACTGGGCACAACACGGCGTCCCGGCCCACCCGTCGGAGCTGGCGCAGCACAACTGCGTGCTGATGCGCAACCCGGTGGGCATCCTGATCGACCTGTGGGACTTCACGCGCGGCGCCGACCGCGTATCGGTCAAGGTCGGCGGCTGGCTCAACACCAACGACCGCGAAGTGGTGCTGGACACGGTGATGGCGCGCCAGGGCGTGGCCCGCTTCAACCAGCTGTCCACCTGGGCCCACCTGCGCAGCGGCCAGCTGGTACCGGTGCTGCCGGACTGGGAGGTGCAGGGCGGACCGCCCTTGAACCTGCTGTACCGCCCCAACCACCGCCGCACGCCGCGGGTGCGCCTGTTCCTGGACTTCATCAGCGGCCTGCTGCGCGACTTCGAGGCTGCGGACAGCGGTGCGCCGCAGGGCCGCATCTTCGAGCGGCCGCAGTGGTACCGGCGCGGTTATGCGCGCGCGTCGTCGGTGCTGCGCTGGCGCGGCTAAGCGGGTTTCCGGCCCTGGCGCGGCAAGTGCCTGGCCGGTCTTGCCACAATCACGGCATGAACGCTCCCAAGTCTCCCAATCCCTTCGCCGCCCAGGCCGCCTACGGCTCCTCGGGTTACGGCTATGCCAGCCCGGCGGCCGCGCCTGAACCCGAACCGGCCCAGAGCCTGGTCTACGACGTCACCGAAGCCGACTTCCAGACCCAGGTGCTGGAACGCTCCCTGCAAGTTCCCGTGCTGCTGGACTGCTGGGCACCCTGGTGTGGCCCCAGCCGCAGCCTGGGGCCCATGCTGGAAAGG
>JANOAM010000515.1:0-3460 GCA_031411215.1 Betaproteobacteria bacterium | reverse complement strand
GGCCGAAGAAAAGATTCGCAGTCTGAACGCCGCGCTCGAAGACCGGGTGCGCGAGCGCACGGCGCAGCTGACCGCAGCCGTCGACGAGGTGGTGCGCGCCCGTGACCTGGCGGAGCAGGCCACACATGCCAAGAGCGAGTTCCTGGCCAACATGAGCCACGAGATCCGCACACCCCTGAATGCCGTGCTGGGCATGACCGAGCTCGCGCTGCGGGGTGAGCTGTCGGACCAGCAGCGCGGGTATCTGGCCAATGCCAAGTCGGCAGCGACCAGCCTGCTGGGCATCCTCAACGACATCCTGGATTTTTCCAAGATCGAAGCCGGCAAGCTGGACATCGAACACCGCGCGTTCCGGTTGCAGGATGTGCTCGACAAGGTGGCCAACGTGGTGGGCGTGCACGCGCGGGAAAAAGGCCTGCCGCTGCGCTTTGAGATGGGTGGTGGCGTGCCGCCCTGGCTGCTGGGCGACGCGCTGCGGCTGGAGCAGGTGCTGGTGAACCTGGGCAGCAACGCGGTCAAGTTCACCGAGCAGGGTGCGGTCGTGGTCGCGGTCACGCCCGGGACCGAAGACCCAGCCGGCGGCAAGGCCCGCGTGCCCCTGCGTTTTGCCGTCACCGACAGTGGCATCGGCATGACGCCCGAACAGCTGACCGGCTTGTTCCAGCCTTTCAACCAACTCGACAGTTCCACCACGAGGCTCTACGGTGGTACGGGGCTGGGCCTGGCCATCTGCCACCGTCTGGTCGCGCTGATGGGCGGCGACATCCAAGCGCTGAGTGAACCGGGCCGGGGCAGCGAATTCCGCTTCACCGTGGCGTTCGAGGTCGGCCATGCCAACCAAGCCCGGCCCGGGCTGTCCGCCGCCGATCCCGACTTCGCCGCGCTGCGCGGCCGCCACGTGTTGCTGGTGGAGGACAACGAACTCAACCAGATCGTCGCCGCTGAGCTGCTGCGCGATGCCTGCGGCATGGATGTGACCGTGGCCAGCGCGGGCAGCGAGGCCTTGGCGGTCCTGCAGCGGCAGTCCGTGGACCTGGTGCTGATGGACGTGCAGATGCCGGGCATGGACGGCTACGAAGTGACACGGCGCATCCGCGCCATGCCCCAGCTGGCGGGCCTGCCGGTGATCGCCATGACGGCGCACGCCATGGCCGGCCACCGCGAACGCTGCCTGGCGGCCGGCATGGACGACTTTGTCGCCAAGCCCTTCGACCCACAGGAGCTGTTCCGCACCATCGCCCGCTGGCTGCGCGGCGGCGGCGCGGCGGCGGACCCGATGGCCACGGCGCCGCCTGCGGCGGACAGCGTGTCCTTCGATCTGGGGTTGCGGCGCTGCCTGGGCAGGCGTGACCTCTATGAACGCATCGTCCGCCGCTTCCTGGAGTCTTCCAGCCGCCTGCCCGAGGTGATCGCGCAGGCACTGGCCCAGGGGGCACGCGCCGAAGCCGGGAGGCTGGCGCACTCGCTGATCTCCACCGCGGGCACCCTGGGTGCCACCGACCTGTCCGAAAGGGCCCGTGCCCTGCAGGTGGCCATCGAGGCCGGCGACCCGGCCGAGCTGCAGGCCCTCATGCCCGGTTTTGCTGGCGCGTTCGAGGCGGTCTGCCACGCGCTTCAGGACCATCTCGCGGACCTTGCCGGCGCCAGCCGCTGAGCGCGGCCGTTCAGGGCAGCCCCAGGCTGCCGCCTGCTCAATCCCGCCTAAGGCGCCCGCCACCCCGCGGAGTGCGAGAAAAGTCAGGTTTATTTGTTCTTTTCTTTTTATTCATATTGATTGTTTATTGCAAAGATGCCGAAGACCCGCCACAAGGGCCGGAAGCTCAACTGGCCTGGCACTTGGCGGATGGGCAAACACCCGCCCCACTCTTTCCGGAGCTCTGCGCATGAACGTCCTCACCCGTCTCAAGATCGGCCCCCGCCTGATGCTCGGATTTGCCAGCGTGCTGGCGCTGACGCTGGTGGTCGGTGTCTTTTCCATCACCCGCCTGGCCAAAGTCAACGAAGCCTCCGCCGACCTGGCCACCAACTGGCTGGTCGCCACCCGCTCGCTGGGCGAGTACCGCGCTGGTGTCAACGCGGTGCGGCGCAACGAGGCCCTTCATGCGATGTCCTCCAAGCCCGAGGAGTACGACGCCGCCGAAAAGCGCATTGCCAGCGCCAAGGCCGAAGCCGAAGCCGCCTGGAAGCGCTACACCGACACCGTGACGACCGACGACGAGCGGGCCCTGGCCAAGGAGATCAGCGAGAGCCAGCAGGCCTACTACGACGTGCAGGCCAAGCTGGTGGCCACGTCGCGTGCCGCTGGCGGCCAGACCGATCAGGCCAAGGTGCTGTACACGACCACTTCCCGCGCGGCCTTCGATCTGCTGCAGAAGGCCCTGGCCAAGGACATGGAGTACCAGACCAAGGGCGGTGACCAGGCCTACAAGGATTCCCAGGCCGCCTACGAGTCCACCCGCGCTGCCGTCATCGTCCTGCTGCTGTCCGCGCTGGGCATAGGCGCCGCGCTGGCACTGCTGATCACCCGTTCCATCACCACCCCCATCGCGCAGGCCGTGAAGGTGGCTGAAACCGTGGCCGCTGGCGACCTGACGTCGGACGTGCAGAGCACCAGCCAGGACGAAACCGGCCAGCTGCTGGCGGCGCTGCGCAAGATGAACGAGAGCCTGGTCCACTTCGTGGGTCAGGTGCGCAACAGCTCGGACTCCTTCGCCACGGGATCGTCGCAGATTGCCAGCGGCAACATCGACCTGAGCCAGCGCACGGAAGAGCAGGCCAGCAACCTGCAGCAGACCGCCGCGTCGATGGAAGAACTGACCGCCACCGTCAAGCAGAACGCCGACACCGCACGCCAGGCCACTCAACTGGCCGGTAATGCGTCCACCGCTGCCGCCGAAGGTGGGCGGGTCGTGGAACAGGTGGTAGCCACCATGGGCCAGATCAGCGACAGCAGCCGCAAGATCGCCGACATCATCGGCGTGATCGACGGCATCGCCTTCCAGACCAACATCCTGGCGCTGAACGCGGCCGTTGAAGCAGCGCGCGCTGGTGAGCAGGGCCGCGGCTTCGCGGTGGTCGCCAGCGAGGTGCGCAGCCTGGCCCAGCGCTCGGCCAATGCCGCCAAGGAAATCAAGGTGCTGATCGGCGAGAGCGTGGACAAGGTGGAGAACGGCTCCAGGCTCGTCAACGAAGCGGGCCAGTCCATGGGCGACATCGTCACGCAGGTGCGGCGCGTCAACGACCTCATCAGCGAGATCAGCGCCGCCAGCATCGAGCAGAGCACCGGCATTGGCCAGATCGGCGACGCCGTGAGCCAGCTGGACCAGGTGACGCAGCAGAACGCGGCGCTGGTGGAAGAGAGCGCCGCTGCCGCCGAGAGCCTGAAGGGCCAGGCCCAGCAACTGGTGCAGGCAGTGGCCGTGTTCCGGCTGTCGCATGAAGGATCGGCTGGCGCGAGCCA
>JANOAM010000514.1:0-1606 GCA_031411215.1 Betaproteobacteria bacterium | reverse complement strand
GCCGCATGTTCATCGTCGGCGAAGGCAGCATCGCCGCGCGGCGGCTGTGCCAGGTGACGTTCGAGGCCATGTGGAAAGGCATCGTCAAGGTCCGCCCTGGCGCCCGGCTGGGCGACATCGGCCACGCCATCCAGATGTTCGCCGAACATGCCGGTTTTTCCGTCGTGCGCGAGTTCTGCGGCCATGGTGTCGGCGCGCGCTTCCATGAAGAACCGCAAGTCCTGCACTACGGCCGCCCGGGCACGCTGGAAGAGCTGGTGCCGGGCATGATCTTCACGATCGAGCCCATGATCAACGCCGGCAAGCGCGACATCAAGGAAGACCGCAAGGGCAACCGCCCGTACGACGGCTGGACCATCGTCACCCGCGACCGGTCGCTCAGCGCGCAGTGGGAACACAGCGTGCTGGTCACCGAGACCGGCTACGAGGTGCTGACCGTCAGCGCCGGCAGCCCACCAGCGCCGGCGTTCGCCACGGCGGGCTACGGCGGCGCGGCGGCGACCACGCCGCTGGTCAGCGGCCAGCGCGCCACGTCGCCGGCCTGAGCATGAGGCCTCAAGGCTTGCTCACGACGCTCGCCGCCTGCCAAGGGCGCGCAGAGCGGCTTCGGACGGCCGGGCGCCGCTGATGGCCGCCCTGCCGCAAACCGGTGGACAGGCGCCGGGCTCTGTCGCGGCGTTGCGTGCGCGCTTCCGTGACGGCAAGGCCGCGCTGCTGTCGCACTTCACCGAGTCGCGCGCCACCGCCACGGCCGCGACCAAGCTGGTCCGGGCCCTCGCGCGCCATGTCGACGGCACGCTGCAGGTCCTGTGGGCCGACTGCGGCATGCCGGCCACGATGGCGCTGGTCGCCGTGGGCGGCTACGGGCGCGGCGAACTGTTCCCGCATTCCGACGTCGATGTGCTGATCCTCATGCCCGAAGCCGCCGCCGGCGACGCGTTGGGCGCGGTGGAGCGTTTTGTCACCGCCTGCTGGGACGTCGGCCTCGAGATCGGCTCGTCCGTGCGCACGCTGGCCGAGTGCGTGGCCGAGTCGGAGCGCGACGTGACCGTGCAGACGGCCTTGCTGGAAGCCCGGCCCGTGACGGGCGCCAAGCGCCTGTTCATGCAGTTCCGCAAGGCGCAGGACAAGGCCATGGACGCCAAGGCCTTCCTGCGTGCCAAGACGCTGGAAATGCACCAGCGCCACGTCAAGTACGAAGGCACGCCCTACGCGCTGGAGCCCAACTGCAAGGAAAGCCCGGGCGGGCTGCGCGACCTGCAGGTGGTGATCTGGGTGGCGCGCGCCGCGGGCCTGGGCCGCACCTGGAGCGAACTGGCCAGCAAGGGCCTGATCACGCCCTTCGAAGCCAGCCAGCTGGTCAAGCACGAGGGCACGCTCAAGCTGATCCGCGCCCGCCTGCACGCCGTGGCCGGCCGGCGCGAGGACCGGCTGGTCTTCGACCTGCAGACGGCCGTGGCCGAGAGCTTCGGCTACACCGCCAGCGCGGGCCAGCGGGTGAGCGAAGTGCTGATGCACCGCTACTACTGGGCGGCCAAAGCGGTGACGCAGCTCAACCAGATCCTGATGCTCAACATCGAGGAACGGGTCAGCGGCTCCGAGGCCG
>JANOAM010000513.1:0-5350 GCA_031411215.1 Betaproteobacteria bacterium | reverse complement strand
CTGGCCGCCATCGATGGCGGCAAGGTCCAGCTGGCAGCCGGCGTGACGGCCGATCAGATGGCCAAGGTCAAGGCCGGCGAGCTCGTCAACTTCGTCGCCCAGCAGGTCGGCGGCAAGGGCGGCGGCAAGGCCGATTTGGCGATGGCTGGCGGCACCGATGCGGCTGCGCTGCCTGCGGCGCTAGCCTCGGTGGTGGAGTGGGTGCGGGCGAAGGTCTGAGCTTCGGTCATGTGTCTGGACATGAAAAAAGGGGGCCGAGGCCCCCTTTTTTGATACAGGCCCGAAGGCCTCTTGGTGAATCAGAACTCGTAACGCAGCGTGGCTTGCACGGCCCACTGCGACTCGCCGCTGGCTTGGCGTGTTACGTAGTCCTCGGTGGTGCCCAGGCTATAAACGTACTTGCCCTGGGCGTTCACGCCGCCGTAGTTGACGAAGCTGCGATTGGACGGGAAGCCGATCTCGTCGATGCGGCCCCACTTCTTGTTCAGCAGGTTGCCGAAGTTCAGGAAGTCCAGCGTCAACGAAGCCTTGTGGCTCTTCGCGAAGCCCGGCAGTTCCTGCTTGATGCGCATGTCGAAGTTGTTGACCCACGGCGCGTAGTTGTTGTTGCGCCCGACCAGCCCGCCCTTGGCCGACGAGAGCCCCGGGTTGGCATTGACCACGTCCCAGAAGGCCGCTTCGGCCTGGGCTGCCGTCTCGGTGGCGTTGCGGCCGCGGAAGATGACTTCACCCGAACCCGGTGCCGTCGGGATGTACATCAGGTCGTTGCCGCCGATGCCGTCACCATTCAGGTCGTTCAGGTAGGTCCAGCTGTAAGGCTTGCCGCGGCGGCCCTCGTAGAACACGCCCACCGAAGTCTGGTAGCGGTCGATGAAGGCCTTGGACCAGTTGAAGCTGGCACTGATGCGGTCGCGAATCAGGTAGTTGGAGTTCTGCAGCACTTCTTCGTTCGGGTTGAAGATGTTGCGGTTGCTCCAGTTCGAGTTCGACGTGGACGAGGTCAGCGGGCTGACTTCGGTGGCCGCCGTGCGGGTGTAGGCCAGGTTCCAGGACACGCCGGTAGACGGCGACTGGCCGACCGACAGCGTGATCGCGTCGCCGTCACCCTTCTTGGTGTTGGTGGCCAGCAGCACGTTGTTGAAGGCGGCGTTGCTCAGCGCCTTGGTGCGCGACTGGCCCGAAGGTGTGGCGCAGGCGCCGTTGGTGATGGCGCTGCCGTCGCCGTTCCAGCAAGCACCGTTGTAGCCTTCACTGCGGTAGAATAGCTGGCGGCCGTCCGTGCCCGTGCGCGTCGGGTTGCCCAGGTTCAGGTGCTGGTAGAAGATCGCCGAATTGGTCTGCGTGTGCAGCCATTCAGCACCCACCACCAGCTTGCCCACCACCGGCAGGGCCGGCAGTTCGGTGTCGAAGCCGAGGTTGGCCTTCCACACCGAAGGCTGCGCCAGGTTGCTGGACAGCAGGTCCACGTTGGCGGCGGGGATGGTGCCCACCAACGGCGACTGTGCGGCCGGGTTCGGGTTGAACAGCAACTGGCCGCCGGCGTTGGCCGTCGAGCAAGCGGTGTAGCTGGCGCAGTTCAGTGAAGCCACGGCCTTGCCGGTGTTGCTGAACGGGTTGGACAGCCAGACGTTGGCCGCTGCGCCCTGGAACAGCCCGAAGCCGCCGCGCAGCTGCATGCGGTTTTCCTTGCCGCCCAGGTTCCAGTTGAAGCCGACGCGCGGCTGCAGGATGCGGCTGCCGTCCAGCGTGACCGTGTTGTCCAGCCCGAAGCCACCGGTGGCGCGGTTGAAGGTGGTGCCGGTGACCGTGCCCTGCACGGGTGCCGCCGCCACGGCGGTGTTCGCGATGGGCACGCTGGGCACGTTCTGCTGGTCCATGCGCAGGCCGACCGTCAGGCTGATGTCGGCCGTGGGCTTGAAGTTGTCCTGCACGAAGACGCCGGTGTTGCCGTAGTTCCAGATCGCGACCGCGTCGTCGATGGTGCGGCCGCTCAGGGGCGCTTGCAGCGTGTAGGACGACGGCTTGCCGGCCTTGTAGTTTTCCAGCACCGCCTGGTCACGCTGGGCCGACGTCATGTTGGCGCAGTTGGTGAAGGTGCCGAAGCTGTAGGTGCCGGGTTCGCAGGCGAAGGTGTAGTTGCCGTTGACGTTCTGGACAAAGGCGTTGTAGACCTTGTTCTCGGAATAGTCGGCGCCGAATTTCAGTTCATGACCACCACCGATGTTCCAGGTGCCGCCGGCGTACACGTCGGTGGTCTTGGTCTGCAGCACGTTGAGCTGGCGGCTCAGTTCGGTGCCGAAATTCAGGAAACGGTTGTTGGCATTGACGGATGTCGATGTGCCGTCGGGCAGGGTGCCCGAGAAGCGCAGGCCGACCGCCGGCAGCTTGGTGCCGTTGACCTGCACAGGCACGCTGTCGTAGTCGCGCTTGGAGATCTTCAGCTCGGTGCTGATGTCGGGCGTCCAGTCGGCGAACCACTGGCCGACCACGGTTTGCAGCGTCTTGTTCTGGTTCCACCACCACGAGCTCAGCGACAGGCCGGTACCCGAGAAGCCGGCGATGTTGGGCTCGGTCTGCTCGGTGCGCGTGAAGCGCAGGTTGGCGCGGTGCTGGTCGTTGATGTTCCAGTCCAGCTTCAGCAGCGTGTCCTTGACCACCACTTCCAGGCCGGCCGGCACGGTGTCGGTGCCGACATCCATGTTGTAGGTCGTCTTCGAAATCGCGATGGCCTGGTCGATGGCCGACTGCGTGATGCCGACGTTGGTCTTGGCGCTGCCCAGCGGCCCGAAATCGGGGCTGGTGCGCGAGCTGTGCAGTTCTTCGTAGCTGCCGAAGAAGAACAGCTTGTCGGGAATGACCGGCCCGCCGAGGGTGAAGCCCTTGGTGTTTTCCTTGAACTTGGGCGCGTCGAAGTAGCTGCCGTCGGTGCGGTTGTAGCGCTGGCCCACCAGCTTGTCGTCGCGCGCAACGTAGTACACGCTGCCCTTGAATTCGTTGGTACCGCTCTTGGTGACGGCGTTGATATTGGCGCCGGTGTAGCCCTTCTGCGTGACGTCGTAATTGCTCAGGTTGACCTGCACCGACTGGATCGCGTCGATGGAAATCGGCTGCTTGATCGTCGGCAGGTTGTTCGATTCCAGGCCGAAGGTGTCGTTGATGCCGACGCCGTCGATGGTGATGCTGTTGAAGCGGGTGTTCTGGCCAGCGGCCGAAATTTCACCGCGTTCCTTGTCGGTCTGTGCCAGGCGCGGGTCGGCGCGGGCGTAGTCCTGCAGGTTGCGGCCGATGGAGGCGTAGGCCGCCAATTCCTTGCTGCCGACGTTGGTGCCGGCGCCCATGGCCGAGCTGTTGAACTTGTCCGACACGCCGCGCCCGGTGACCACGATGCGTTCTGCGGTGGCGCCCAGCTGGGCATCAAGGTTCAGGGTTTCGGCCAGGTTCAGGAACACATCGCTGCGCTTGTCGACCAGGCTGCCCTTGGTGATGGTGACGGTGTAAGGGCCGCCTGCACGCAGACCGCGGGCGCTGTAGCGGCCGGCGCTGTCGGTGGTGAGGTTGTTGGTGGAACCCGACTCGACGTGCACGATGGTCACGGTGGCGCCGGCCAGCGGCTGCCCGCCCGCGTCCAGAACGCGCCCGCCAACGGCCGCCGTGGTGTTCTGTGCGAGTACCGGCGCTGACGCCAGAACGGCGACTGCTACCGCCACCGCCGTCCTCGAAATTCCCGTCCAATCGCGCATGTACATGGTTGTCGCCTTTTAAGGTGTTGAGACCGCCGCAGCAGTCGTTCGTGTATCGGTTCAGGGCAGCAAGAGCCGTGCCCTGGATAATCCGTCGGGTGTGCGCCATTTTGGTGACATGGTCGGGCCGTGTGACACTGAGGGTTGTCTGCGCGCAACACCGCAGACATGAATCGAACCCCTCATTCGGGCGCCTGAGCCCAGCCTGCGCGGGCGGGGCTGCCGCGCACGGGCTGGCAGTCACCGCGCCCGGTTTCCACGACAATTTTTCCTTCACCGCATTCCGAGAAACACCGATGAACAAGCGCCCCTACAAACGGGTCTGTTGGGCCCTGTTGTCACTGCTGGCATTGGGCTCTGCGGCGCGCGCCCAGGAAGCCACCGAAGTTGGCCGGGCGCCGGGCGGCGTGGAGGGCGACAAGCCGGGCGTCGCTTCGGCGGCCGACGACGACATGGCCAAGGTCGGCAGCGCAGCCAGCAAGGCGCAGTTCAACAAACTTCGGGCTTCGGTGAACCCTTTCCCGGTGATGAGCTTGTTGCCGGGTGCAGCCACGCACTACACCGCCTCGGCGCTGACCGGCAGCCTGGACCTCACGCCTGACGTGCAGGTCTATTCCAGCCTGACGAGAAGCTTCAAGGTGCCGGGCCACGCCGACAGCTTTGGCCTCGGCATCGGGTGGCAGCCGCCCGGTGCTGCGGGCACCGTCCTGGTCCCGCTGAGGGCCAGGCCGGAAAGTGCGGTGGCCCTGGACATGGGGGCGCTTTACAAGTCCAGCCTGTTCAAGGCCTCGGCCTCGGCCTTCCTGGTGAAATTCAAGGACCGCATCGCAGCCAGTTTCGAGCCCCCCAACGGCAGCACGCACAGCCTGCGTGTCGACAACTCGGCCGCCCGGGGGGTGGAGTTGCAAGCCGGCACCGCGCCCTTTCAAGGCCCGTTCCAAGGCTTCGGCGCGACCGCATCGGCAACCTACATCCAGGGCTACACCGCCGACAGCCGGCTGGTACCGGCCTACCCGCTGGCCTTGTTCGGCGACGCCGGCAAGGTGGCGGCCCAGTTCCCGGCCAGCGGCCGCCTTTTCCCGGACCCACCCCGCAGCATGGCCGGACTGGCCCTGCAATACACCAAGGGGCCTGTGCTGGTGAACCTGGCTGGCAAGTACACCGGCCGCCGCAACATCACGGTGGTGGGTGAGCAGAGCCTGGCGGGCTTCACGACTTTCGATCTGAACGTCGCGCTGCAACTGCCGTCCGACCGTTGGCTCAAAGGCCCGACGCTGCGCCTGGACGTGAGCAACATCGCCGACAAGCGCTTCATGTTGCCCGGCCTGTACGGCGGCGCCGCGCGCCTGACCAGCATCACGCTGCAAAGCGATTTCTAGATGGATCCGCTGCGCCCCCGCATCCAGACCGCCGCCGAGCTGGCGGCCTACGACCAGACCTGCGAACGCCTCGCCGGCTTCGACGACCAGTTCTCCTTCGAACGCGTGGACGGCATGCTGTGCGCGATGGCTGCAACGCCGCACAGCGTGCTGCCCGCCGAGTGGCTGCCGGCCCTGTTCGGCGACGCCTTCGAGCGGGCTTTCGGTGACCCTGAAGCCCAGGACCTGGCG
>JANOAM010000512.1:0-3472 GCA_031411215.1 Betaproteobacteria bacterium | reverse complement strand
AACGCCACGACCAACTGCTTCCCGATGATCCTGATCAGCGGGTCCAGCGAACGCGAGATCGTCGACCTGCAGCAGGGCGACTACGAAGAGATGGACCAGCTGGCCATCGCCAAGCCGCTGTGCAAGGCCGCCTACCGCGTGCTGCATGCCGAAGACATCGGCGTCGGCATCGCCCGCGCCATCCGTGCGGCCGTGTCGGGCCGCCCGGGCGGTGTCTACCTGGACTTGCCGGCCAAGTTGTTCGCGCAGACCATGGACGCCGAGCTGGGCAAACATTCCCTGATCAAGGTCGTGGACCCGGCGCCGCGCCAGATTCCCGCGCCGGACGCCGTGCAACGCGCGCTGGACCTGCTGAAGTCCGCCAAGCGCCCGCTGATCATCCTGGGCAAGGGCGCCTCCTACGCCCGCGCCGATGAAGAGATCCGCACCCTGGTCGAAACCAGCGGCATCCCCTACCTGCCCATGTCCATGGCCAAGGGCCTGCTGCCCGACACGCATGGCCAGTCTGCATCGGCCGCGCGCAGCTATGTGCTGGAACAGGCCGACGTGGTGATGCTGGTCGGCGCACGCCTGAACTGGCTGCTGTCGCACGGCAAGGGCAAGACCTGGGGCGCCGCCAACGGCCCCAAGAAGTTCATCCAGATCGACATCTCCCCCACCGAGATGGACAGCAACGTCGCCATCGAAGCGCCGCTGGTCGGTGACATCGGTTCCTGCGTGGCCGCGCTGAATGCCGGCATGGGCAGCAGCTGGGCCAAGCCGCCCGCGGACTGGACCGGCGCGGTCTACGAACGCAAGGACAAGAACCTGTCCAAGATGGCCGCCACGCTGACGGCCAACCCGTCGCCGATGAACTTCCACAGCGCGCTCAATGTCGTGCGCAACCACGTCAAGGCGCGTCCTGACGTCACCCTGGTCAACGAAGGCGCCAACACGCTGGACTTCGCACGCAGCATCGTGGACATGTACGAGCCGCGCAAGCGCCTGGACGTGGGCACCTGGGGCATCATGGGCATCGGCATGGGCTTCTCCGTGGCCGCGGCCGTGGAAACCGGCAAGCCCGTGATCGCGGTCTGCGGCGACAGCGCCTTCGGTTTCAGCGGCATGGAAGTCGAGACCATCTGCCGCTACAACCTGCCGGTCTGCGTCATCGTCTTCAACAACAACGGTGTCTACAAGGGCACCGACGTCAACCCGCGGGGCGGCGACGTGGCGCCCACCGTGTTCGTCAAGGGCGCACGTTACGACATGATGATGACGGCCTTCGGTGGCGTTGGCGTCGTGGCCACCACCCCGGCTGAACTGGACAAGGCCATGACCGAAGCCCTCACGTCCGGCACGCCCACGCTGATCAACGCCATCATCGACGAGACAGCAGGCACCGAAAGCGGCCGCATCACCAGCCTGAACCCCGCAGCGGCGCTGAAGAAGTAGTCCTTCTTTTCTCGCCCGATTCGCCTATCTTTGGCCTCATTTCTGGCCTCATTTCCGGCCCATTTTTCAAGAGCAACACCAGGAGCAACACATGTCCGACAACTTTCCTCTCAAGGGCATCAAGATCATCGACTTCACGCACGTGCAAGCGGGCCCGGCCTGCACGCAGATGCTGGCCTGGTTTGGCGCGGACGTGATCAAGGTGGAACGCCCCGGCTCCGGTGACGTCACCCGCAGCCAGCTGCGCGACATCCCCGGCGCCGACGCGCTGTACTTCACCATGCTGAACAGCAACAAGCGCTCGCTGACGCTGGACACCAAGAAGCCCGAAGGCAAGGCCGTCCTTGAAAAGATGATCAAGGAAAGCGACGTGATGGTCGAGAACTTCGGCCCCGGCGCGCTGGACCGCATGGGCTTCACCTGGGAACACATCCAGAGCCTGAACCCGGCCATGATCCTGGCGTCGGTGAAGGGCTTCAGCGACGGCCACCACTACGAAGACCTGAAGGTCTACGAGAACGTGGCGCAGTGCGCTGGCGGTGCCGCTTCCACCACCGGCTACTGGAAGGGCGAAAACTCGGGCCCGACCATCAGCTCGGCCGCCCTGGGCGACAGCAACACCGGCATGCACCTGGCCATCGGCATCCTGACGGCCTACATCGGCCGCCAGAAAACCGGCAAGGGCCAGAAGGTGTCGGTCTCGATGCAGGACTCGGTGCTGAACCTGTGCCGCGTGAAGATGCGCGACCAGCTGCGCCTGGACAAGATCGGCTACCTGGAAGAGTACCCCCAGTACCCGCACGAGATGGAAGCCTTCGCCGACGGCGTGGTGCCGCGTGGCGCCAACGCCGGTGGTGGCGGCCAGCCGGGCTGGATCCTGAAGTGCAAGGGCTGGCAAACCGACCCCAATGCCTACATCTACTTCACCGTCCAGGGCCATGCCTGGGGCCCCATCTGCGACGCGCTGAGCAAGCCGGAATGGAAGGACGACCCGGCCTACAACACGCCGGCCGGCCGCCAGCCGCACATCATGGACATCTTCGCCACCATCGAAGACTTCATCAAGGACAAGACCAAGTTCGAAGCGGTGGACATCTTCCGCAAGTTCGACATCCCTTGCGCGCCGGTGCTGTCGATGAAGGAGTTGTTGCACGACAAGTCGCTGCGCGCCAGCGGCTCCATCGTCGAAGTGCCGCACAAGGTGCGCGGCAGCTACTTCACGGTCGGCAGCCCGATCAAGTTCTCGGACACCAAGCCCGAAGTGACCGCCTCGCCGCTGCTGGGCGAGCACACCGACGAGGTGCTCGCCGAACTGGGTTACAGCACTGGCCAGATCGCCGAAATGCACGCCGCGAAAGCCGTCTGACGGCTGGCGCTGCCCCTGGGAAGCGGCGCCAACGGGCGCCGTTTCTCTTGATACGCTGTCACTTTTGAAGAGGCCGTCCTGAACGCGAAGTCACCATGAATTCAGTCGTTGACTGCCAGCAACTGGTTGCCGCCATCGGCGACGCCGTCATCGCGTCCGACGCCAGCGGCGCCATCACGCTGTGGAACCCGGGCGCCGTGCGCATGTTCGGCTACAGCGAAGCCGAAGCATTGGGCCGCAACCTCGACATCATCACGCCCGACCGGCTGCGCAAGCGGCATTGGGACGGCTATCACAAGTCGATGGAAACCGGCACCACCAAGTACGGCAACGACCTGCTGCGCGTGCCGGCCCTGCACAAGGACGGCAGCGCGATGAGCATTGCCTTCACCGTGGCCATGCTCTACGACGACGCGCACAAGGTGACAGCCTGCGTGGCCGTGATCCGCGACGAAACCGCGCGCTTCAACGACGACCGCGCGCTGCGCAAACGGCTGGCTGAGCTGGAAGCCCGCGTGGCAACGCTGCCCACCGCACCGCAATAAGCTGGTCGCACGCGCGCTCGCCCAAACAGCCTGCCGGCACCCGAACCGAGACCCCGATGAACCACCCCATCATTCCCATCGCCGTGCTCGACGAGCCCCGCCAGCGCAAGCGCCAGGCGCCCAAAGG
>JANOAM010000511.1:0-2254 GCA_031411215.1 Betaproteobacteria bacterium | reverse complement strand
TGCACCTGGCCACCCAGCACCGCCAGCACACCGCACGCGCCGGGCTGGCGCGCCACCGTGCAGGCGTCCACCAGGTTTTGCGGGCCGTCAGGTGACGGCGCCGTGGCCGGGCGCATGGCGGCGGTGAAAACCACGGGCTTGGCGGCGTCCAGCGTGAAGTGCAGGAACGCGGCCGTCTCTTCCAGCGTGTCCGTGCCATGGGTGATGACCACGCCGGCCACGTCCGGCCGCGCCAGGTGGCGTTGCACGGCCTGGGCCAGCTTGAGCCAGGTGCTGTGGTCCATGTCGCAGCTGTCCAGCTGGGCGACAGATTCGGCTTCCAGCCGCTGACCGGACAGTGCCGGCACGCTGGCCAGCAGGTCGGCCGCCGTCAGCGCCCCGGCCTGGTAGCCGGTGTGGTCCTGGGCCCGCGCGGCGGTGCCGGCGATGGTGCCGCCGGTGCCCAGAATGACGACGATGGGTTGTTCAAGCGGTACGGCACTTGGCACGGCACACCTTTCTGGATGAAAATACAGGCCTGGATGGATAGCCAGCTTCTTGTTGGACCCGCCCGCGAAGGAACTCAGGCCATGAACGACAGCCCCAAGCTCACCCCGCGCCAGCAGCAGATCCTGGACCTGGTGCAAAGCGCCATCGAGCGCACCGGCGCGCCGCCCACCCGGGCCGAGATCGCCGCCGAACTGGGTTTCAAGTCGGCCAACGCGGCGGAAGAACACCTGCAGGCGCTGGCCCGCAAGGGCGTCATCGAACTGGTGGGTGGCACCTCGCGGGGCATCCGTTTGAAGTCTGACACATTGCGTGCGCTGGCCCAGGCGCGGCTGGAGCCCTTCGGCAAGCAGTACATGTTGCCGCTGCCCAGCCTGGCGCAACTGAGCCTGCCGCTGGTGGGCCGCGTGGCCGCCGGCAGCCCCATCCTGGCCACCGAGCATGTGGACGAGACCTACCTGATGGAAGCGTCCATGTGGGCGCGCCGGCCGGACTACCTGCTCAAGGTCAAGGGCATGAGCATGCGCGACGCCGGGATTCTTGATGGCGACCTGCTGGCCGTGCAGAAGGCCAAGGACGCCAAGAACGGGCAGATCGTGGTCGCGCGCCTGGGTGATGAAGTCACGGTGAAGCGCCTGCGCCGCACCAGCAAGGGCGTGGAGCTCATCCCCGAGAACCCGGATTTCCAGACCATCCACGTCGCGCCCGACGCGGAAGACTTTGAACTGGAAGGCATTGCCGTGGGCCTGATCCGCAACACCATGCTGAGCTGACCTGCACATTCCACATGGTGTTGTCCCCTTCCCTCGTCAAGTCCCCCAGGGTCAAACCGCGCAAGGCCACCACGGCGGCCGAATGCGACACGCTGGAGCAGCTGCCCAACATCGGCGTGTCCATCGCGGGTGACCTGCGGCTGCTGGGCATCCAGCACCCGCGCGACCTGGTGCAGGCCGACCCCTTCCAGCTCTACCAGTCCCTGTGCCGTGCCACGGGCCAGCGGCAAGACCCCTGTGTGCTGGATACCTTCCTGGCCGCCGTGGACTTCATGCGCGGCGCGCCGGCCCAGCCCTGGTGGGCCTACACGGCGCAGCGCAAGAAGGACTTCAGCAGCATCTGAGGCTGCTGCGCCGTCAGGGCGCGGGCTTCACGCGCAAGACCTCGGCTGCCGCACCCTGCGGCCACAGCGGCACGTACTGCACGGCACGCCAGGGCTCCACGAAGCTTCGGTACTGCGGCGAAAAGAAGAGGCCGCTCTGCCCGGTGGAGTGCATCACCCGCGACTGCGCCGGGTCGGCCAGGTCATACAGCGCACGCAGGCTGGCTGCGTGTTCGTTGAGGAACAACTCGCCGGTGGTGGCGTCCGGCTTCAGGCCCACGCGTGAGACGTTGACCGTGAAGCTGTCGCCGCCCACCGGCGCGCGCAATTCGAAGAAGCGCGCCAGCGGTTTCACGCGGCTGAAAGGCCGGTGTTCGGACCGCGCCTGGTGCGCCGCGCCCCAGCGCCACTGCGCCACATCCTTGCCGTAGCGGGTCTGCAGGTCGTCCAGCGCCAGGGTCAGGGCCACGCCAGCTTGCTGGGCGCAGGTCTCCACCGCGGGCGTGCCGTGGTCGTCGCACCAGCTGGTGTCGTCACGGGCCAGCACCACCTCCAGCGAGTCCTGGAAACTGCGTGTGGCCAGGCTGCGTTCCCACAGTGTGTCGCCCGCGTCGTCCCTGAACACGGCACGCGCCAGCTGGCGCTGCCAGGCCCAGAAGATCAGCGGCGCGG
>JANOAM010000510.1:0-1637 GCA_031411215.1 Betaproteobacteria bacterium | reverse complement strand
ACCCACCGGCCGCGACACCAGGTCGCCACGCATGCTGGGGATGATGCAGAAGGTGCAGCGGTGGTTGCAGCCCTCGCTGATCTTCAGGTAGGCGTAGTGGCGCGGCGTGAGCTTGATGCCGGCCACACCGCGGAACTCGTCTCTGGCGGCAGGTACCAGGTCGACAAAGGGATCGTGTGGCTTGGGCACATGCAGGTGCACGGCGTCCATGACCTCCTGCGTGGCATGCGGGCCCGTCACGGCCAGCACCTTGGGGTGGATCTGCCTCACCAGATTGCCACCGCCCTCGCCGGTGTCCTTGCCGCCCTTGGCACCCAGGCAGCCGGTGACGATGACTTTGCCATTGGCAGCCAACGCCTCGCCAATCGTGTCCAGGCTCTCCTTGACCGCGTCGTCAATGAAGCCGCAGGTGTTGACGATGACGAGGTCGGCGCCCGCGTAGGTCTTGCTGGTCTCGTAGCCTTCGGCGCGCAGCTGCGTGAGGATCAGCTCGGAATCGGTCAACGCCTTGGGGCAGCCCAGCGATACGAAGCCGACCGTGGGTGCGGCCTTGGCCGGAATGTCTGGTGTAAGGGTGCTCATCACGCGATTTTCAGGCATCGCGGGCCCTGAGCTTGCCCCAAGCCTATTTCTTGGCCGGCGGGAAGCCCGCCATGCCCGGAAACAGCGTGCCGGCCTGCTGCATCTTGTCCACCATGGACTTGCCTTGCTGCGCGTAGGCGTCCATCCAACCCTGCATGGCCGCCGGTTGGCCGCGCACCCATTGGGTCCACAGGTCGGGTGTCAGTTTCTTGGGGTCGTAGAGGCCCGAGCTCTGCGCGACAAATTGCTTCTGCAGGTCTGTAAAGGCCGTCATGTTCTGCTCCAGCAGGCTGCCCATCACACCCTGCATGGCATGGCCATAAAAACGGATGATCTGCGACAGGGTCTGAGCGGTGAACATGGGCACACCGCCGGACTCTTCCTCCAGGATGATCTGCAGCAGGATGCTGCGCGTCAGGTCTTCCGAGGTCTTGGCGTCGCGCACCTCGAAGTCTTCGCCGCCCAGCACCATCTGCTTCACATCCACCAGCGTGATATAGCTGCTGGTGCGGGTGTCATAGAGGCGTCGGTTGGGGTACTTTTTCAGCACACGCACCGCGCTGGCGGCATCACCTTCCGGTTCGGGGGCTGCGCTTCGGCGGGTGGTGGGCATGCGGGCGTTCCTGGGCAGAGTGCCGGGGCATTCTAGGGTTGGGGCTTCTGGGCTTCCTCACAGGACTTCCCCAGGGCGGTGAGGGCCTGCCTTGCGCCACGAAGTGCGGATTCTCGAAACCAGGCTTGCCTGTTCATGCCGGTTGCGCCCCCGCGCGGCGGCCAAGAACCAAGCGCATCAACCTGGCCAGGCTTCGCCACACCAAGCGCACGAAGACCAGCGTCAGCAGCACTTCCAGCAGCGTCACCACAAAGGCAAAGGCCGTGTTCCAGCGCAGTTCACGCCGCTGGAACTTGGCCACGGCACGGTCGCGTGAGTTTTCGATGCTGTCGTAGAAACTGGGAATAACCAGCAGGGTCAGGAACGTGCTGGTGATGGTGCCGCCAATGATGGCCACGGCCATCGGCCGGTAGAACTCACCGCCCTCGCCCACGCCTATGGC
>JANOAM010000509.1:0-7220 GCA_031411215.1 Betaproteobacteria bacterium | reverse complement strand
GACGTTGAGCGCCAGGCCCTGGCCTGCGGCCAGTTCGGGCAGGCAGTCCAGCACCGCCTGCAGGCTGGCGCCGTGACGGCTGCCACCGCCGCGTTGCGGCACGGGAGCCGGCGGCGCGGGCGGGGGGGCCACGGGTGTGGCCACCACCTCGGGCACGGACTCGGCCGCGGCGGCCGTCCGGCGCGAAGGGGCCTTGCGTGCAGCAGTCTTCGCGGTCTTGGCCACTGGCGTCTTGGCGGCGGCCTTCTTGGCGGCGGGTGCCTTCTTGGCTGCTGCGGCCTTGGTGGTGGTCGCCTTGGTGGTGGCTGACTTGCCGGTCTGCGTCTTGCGCGCCGGTGTCTTGCGCGCCGGCTTGTCGACGGCAGGTGCCGATTTGTGGTGCTCCAGCACGGTGTAGTCGTCGTAGACGTCCTGCGTCTCGCCGCCCACCTTGCCCTGCTGGCCTATGCCGCGCACCACGCAGCCCTTTTCGCGCAGGCGCTGCACCAGGGGCGCGAAGTCGCTGTCCGACGAGGCGATGACCACCACGTCGGGCCGCTCGGCCAGCACCAGGTCCAGGGCGTCGACGGCCATGGCGATGTCGGTGCTGTTCTTGCCGGCAGCCAGGTTGACCATGGGCTTGATGCCCAGCCGCTTGAATGCGGCCTGGTTGGCGACGGCGCTTTCGGCCGTGCAGTAGGCGCGGCGCACATGCAGGCCGCCGTGCTGGTTGAGCAGCAGGCGCACGGCCTGCTCCATCACGTCCACCGACAGGTTGTCGGCGTCGATCAGCAGCATCACACGGTCTTGGCTCATGAAAGGGTGTCCTGGGTGATGAAGGCGCGCAGCAGCGCCAGCGTGTCTTCGGGGGCATCGGGCAGCACGCCGTGGCCTGCTTCGGGGAACTCGTGATATTGCAGCAGTGCGGGTGGCAGCAGCGCCGCCATCTCGCGTTGGTTTTCCACCGGCAGCATGGGGTCCAACGCACCCGCCAGCAGCAGCGTGGGGCAGCGCACATGTTGCAGCTGGTCGCGCAGGTCGAAGTGGTTGCCTTCGCCTTCGGCGCGGCTGAACCACCAGGTGGCTTCGGCGTTGCGGATGCCGCGCTGCTGCGCCAGCGGGTCGGCGGGTGTGCGCGCGTAGAGCGGGACGGCCACACGCAGCCAGGCGTCCAGCACCTCGGGGCTGGTGTCGCCGTCTATGAGCCGGCGGCGCGCCAGTACACCGGCTTCGTCGCCGCCCAGTCGCTGGAACATGGCCACGCGGCGGTCGGTGAAGGCGCCACCGCGTGCCGCCGTGCTGGCCAGGATCAGCTTGCCTGGGTGGTCGGCATGGCGCGTGGCATAGGCCTGGGCCACGATGCCGCCGAAGCTGGCACCCAGCACGGTGGGTTTGACCAGGCCCAGCGCATCGCAGAAGGCACGCACGTCGTCGGCCCACTGCGCCAGCGTCCACCGCTCACGCGGGCCATGTTCGCTGCGGCCGTTGCCGCGGTGGTCCAGGTAGACCAGCTGGGCCACGTCGGCCAGGGCCGACCATTCCGGCCGGTAGTGGCTGTGGTCGGCGCCGGGGCCACCGTGCAGGAACACGACCGTGGGCCGTTGCCGCATCACCGGGCCGTCTGGCACCAGGCCGGCGCCTTCGACATCGAAGAAGAGGCGGACGCCGTTGACCTGGATGAACATGCTCAGGCCGCCAGGCGCCAGCGCAGGGTCTCACCGGCGCGCAGCGGCTTGATGAGGGCGTCGCCGAAGGGCAGGGACTCGGGCAGTTGCCAGTCCTGGCGCTTCAGGGTGACCGTGCCTTTGTTGACCGGCAGGCTGTAGAAGGCCGGGCCGTTGAGGCTGGCGAAGGCCTCCAGCTGGTCCAGCGCACCCGCCGCTTCAAAGGCTTCGGCATACAGCTCCAGCGCGGCCGGGGCGGTGTAGCAGCCGGCGCCACAGACGCTCTGCTCCTTCAGCTGCGTGGCGTGCGGTGCGCTGTCTGTGCCCAGGAAGAACTTGTTGCTGCCCGACGTGGCCGCAGCCACCAGGGCCCGGCGGTGCTGTTCCTTCTTCAACACCGGCAAGCAGTAATAGTGCGGGCGCATGCCGCCGATGAACAGCGCGTTGCGGTTGTAGAGCAGGTGGTGCGCCGTGATGGTGGCGGCCGTGTGGTTGCCGGCCTCGGCCACGTATTGCGCGGCGTCTGCGGTGGTGATGTGTTCGAAGACGACCTTGAGCGCAGGGAAGTCATGGCGCAAGGGCTGCATCACCTCGTCGATGAACACCGCCTCGCGGTCGAAGATGTCGACTTCGGGGTCGGTCACCTCGCCATGCACCAGCAGCAGCAAGCCCTGGCGCTGCATCGCTTCCAGCGTCTTGTAGGTCTTGCGGATGTCGGTGACACCGGCGGCGCTGTTGGTGGTGGCGCCCGCCGGGTAGAGCTTCAGCGCGACGACACCGGCGGACTTGGCACGGGCGATTTCTTCGGGCGGCGTGTTGTCCGTGAGGTACAGCGTCATCAGCGGCTCAAAGTCCATGCCGGCTGGCAGTGCGGCCAGGATGCGCAGGCGGTAGGCCAGCGCGTCCGCTGCCGAGGTGACCGGCGGCTTGAGGTTGGGCATGACGATGGCACGCGCAAACTGCCTGGCGGTGGCTGGCAGCACAGCCGCCAGCGCGGCGCCGTCACGCAAGTGCAGATGCCAGTCGTCGGGGCGGCGCAGGGTGATGGTGTCAACGAGCTTGTCGGTCATCAGGTGATTTTGGCACCCGTCCCCACCAGCCCGTCACCGACGCTTCACGCCGCGCCGCGTTCCTTCTGGCTGGCGAAGTAGACGACCTTGCGCGCGCGCATCACCTCGCCCAGCGGACGGTGCGCGGCCAGCGCGGCCCAGGGGTCGAAGACGGCGGCTTCGGTGCGTTCGCTCAAGGCCTGGCCCGCCACGCTGTCCGGGTCCTGTTTCAGCAGGTTGAGGCGCGCCACGGTGACGTAGGGCGCAACGGACTCGGGCCAGTCCACCGATGCATCTTCGATGGGCGTGCTGGCTTCGTCGCTGAAGAACTGCAACTGCAGGTCGTAGGTGATAGCGCCGGCGCGCAGGCGGCCGGCCATGTCCTGGGCCCAGGCTTTGCCCTTGGCGGGCGCAGCTGCGCCGTCCACCGGACGCAGCCGCACACGCGCCGCATACGGACCGCATGCGATGGGCGCGGCCGAGAAGAAGGTCTCCACCGCAAAGCCCTTGAAAGGCTTGCCGAAGGTCTTGGCGAACTTGCGCAGTTGCCGGAATGCGCCGCCCAGCCCGTAGCGGCCCACCAGGTACTTGAACAGCGCGGGCAAGCCGCGCGTGACGTGCATGACCAGGCCCACGAACTCGTCGGCCTTGGCAAAAGCGAAGGCCGGGTGCTGGATCAGCGCAAAGTCCTGGTGCGTGGCCGGGCCGCCCAAGGCGGATTCGCCCTGCACACCCTGCACCGCGAAGCTGAAGCCACGCACGTCAGGCTTGCCGTCGGCCGCTTTGTCGGGCCCGCCGTTGGACAGCCGCACCAGCGCTTCAAGACGCTGCGGTTTGGCAAAGAGGCCTTGCGCCGCATGGCCCGGCAAACCATCCAGCACGTCCAGCGTCGCCAGAAGCCCCAGCTGCTGCTTGCGGTGCAGCCCGCGGCCCGTGCCGTAGCGCCGCGACTTGGCACGCTGCATCGCGACGAACTGTTCGGCATAACCTGCAAAGCGGGTGGCTTCATCGGCCGCGATCTGCTCGCGCCAAGCGGTGGACGGCGCGGCCATGGGCCCGGCGTTCAGTGGGCGAGGATCTTGGACAAGAAGTCGCGCGCACGCGGCGAACGCTGTTCGGGGTTGCCGAAGAAGTCTTCCTTCTTGCAGTCCTCGACGATCTTGCCGGCGTCCATGAAGATGACGCGGTGGCTGACCTTGCGTGCGAAGCCCATCTCGTGCGTCACGCACATCATGGTCATGCCTTCATTGGCCAGCTGGATCATCACGTCCAGCACCTCGCCGACCATTTCCGGGTCCAGCGCGGAGGTGGGCTCGTCAAACAGCATCACGATGGGGTCCATGCTCAGCGCGCGCGCAATGGCCACGCGCTGCTGCTGGCCGCCGGACAGTTGGCCGGGGAACTTGTCCTTGTGCGCCATCAGGCCCACACGTTCCAGCATCTTCAGGCCGCGCGTCTTGGCGTCGTCCTGGCTGCGGTTGAGCACCTTGATCTGCGCCAGCGTGAGGTTCTCCGTCACGCTCAGGTGCGGAAACAGCTCGAAGTGCTGGAACACCATGCCAACGCGGCTGCGCAGCTTGGGCAGGTTGGTCTTGGGGTCGGAGATGCTGATGCCATCGACCGTGATGTCGCCCTTCTGGAAGGGCTCCAGCGCGTTGACGGTCTTGATGAGCGTGCTCTTGCCCGACCCGGACGGGCCGCACACGACCACGACCTCACCCTTCTGGATGGCGGTGGTGCAGTCGGTCAGCACCTGGAAACTGCCGTACCACTTGCTGACGTTCTTGATGTCGATCATTGGCGCACCTTATCGGATGATGGCGATCTTTTTTTGCAGCTGACGCACCATGGTGCTCAACGAGAAGCAGATGGCGAAGTACAGCAGCGCGGCGAGCAGGTAGGTTTCCACCGGCCGGTTGAAGTTGCGGCCCACGCTCTCAAAGCCCTTGAGCAGGTCGTAGGCACCGATGGCATACACCAGGGACGTGTCCTGGAACAGGATGATGGTCTGCGTCAGCAGCACCGGCAGCATGTTGCGGAAGGCCTGCGGCAGCACGATCAGCCGCGTGGTCTGGCCGTAGGTCATGCCCACGGCATAACCGGCGTGTACCTGGCCCTTGGACACGCTCTGGATGCCGGCGCGCATGATCTCGCTGTAGTACGCGGCCTCGAACAGCGTGAAGGTGACCATCGCCGACAACTCGGCGCCGATGGGCCTGCCGATGACGAAGGGGATGATCAGGAAGAACCACATGATCACCATCACCAGCGGCACCGAGCGCAGCGAATCGACATAGATGGTGGCCGGCAGCTCCAGCGCCTTCTTGCCCGACAGCCGCATCAGCGCCAACACCGTGCCCAGCGCGATGCCACCGACCATGGCGACCAAGGTGAGCTGCACCGAGAAGACCAGCCCGCTCAGGACGTAAGCGCGCAGCGTTTCCCAGCTCAGGAATGCGAAGTCGAGGTTCATGCCGCCCCCTTGAGGGGTGCGACCGCAGTGAGCCGGGGGCTCATGCTTTCGTCCCCAGCATGCCGGGGACCCGTACGCGGATCTCGACGCGCTTCAAGATCCGGTTCACCGCGAACGCCGAGATGAAATACAGCAGCGTCACCGCGAAGAACATCAGCACCGGCTGCGAGGTTTCTTCGCCGGCCTGGCGCGCGAACATCGTCAGTTCGCTCACGCTCACCGCAAAGGCCACTGACGAGTTCTTGATGATGTTCATGCTCTCGCTGGTGAGCGGCGGGATGACGATGCGAAACGCCACCGGCAACAGCACGTAGCGGTAGGTCTGCGGCAGCGTCAGGCCCATGGCCAAGCCCGCGTAGCGCTGGCCACGCGGCAGCGCCGTGATGCCGGCCTTGACCTGTTCGGAGATGCGCGACGACGTGAACAGCCCCAGGCCGACGAAGGCCAGCACGAAGCCTGGCACCAGCTTCAGCGCCGGGATCAGTTCGGGCAGCGCGAAATACCACAGGAACAGCTGCACGATGAGCGGAATGTTGCGGAACAACTCCGTCCAGGCATCACCCAGCAGCACCAGCCCCCTGTGTGGCGTGGTGCGCAAGATGCCCATCAGGATGCCGAAGCCCATCGCCACCACCAACGCCAGCATGGCCAGCGCGACTGCCGTGCCCCAGCCCTGCAGCAACCAGGTGAGGTAGGTGATGTCGCCGTCGGGGGAACGGAAGCAGTTGGCGACCAACTCCTTGTCCACCGTCTCGCGGCAGAAGGTATCCAAACCCAGAATGGCCAAGACCGCTCCTCCGTGCCCGCACCGCCCAATCAGCGTGGACGGGGGCGGACCTCAAAAACAAGACCGCGCGGTGCAGGGGACTGCGGGCCGCGCGACGCATCACTCTAGCCAAGCAAGGGTCTTGCCGCCCCTGGTGCTTACCTCATGACGAGGCGCCGTTCACTTCTTGGCGTACTCTTCCACCGGCTTGTCGTTCGGGTTGGCCCAGGCCGCCTTGGTCGCATCGCTGGCCGGCAGGCCGACGCGCGTGTTGCTCGGCGGGATAGGCTGCATGAACCACTTGTCGTACAGCTTGCCGATCTCGCCGCTCTTCATCATCGCCTTGATGCTGTCGTCCACCGCCGCCTTGAAGGCAGGGTCGTCCTTGCGGATCATGATGGCGATGGGCTCCACGCTCAGCACCTCACCGACGATCCTGAAGTCGGCCGGGTTCTTCGCCTTGGCGATGTTGCCGGCCAGGATCTGGCCGTCCATCACAAAGGCGTCGGCGCGGCCGGTGTCCAACAGCAGGAAGCTGTCGGCGTGGTCCTTGCCGAAGACTTCCTTGAAGTCAACGCCGGTGGCACGTTCATGTTTGCGCAGCAGCTGCACGCTGGTGGTGCCGGTGGTGGTGGACACGTTCTTGCCGTTGAGCTGGGCGATGTTGGTGATGCCTGAGTTGGCCTTCACCGCAATGCGCACTTCTTCGACATAAGTGGTGACGGCGAAGCTCACGTCCTTCTGGCGCGTGGCGTTGTTGGTGGTGCTGCCGCATTCAATGTCGACCGTGCCGTTCTGCACCAGCGGAATGCGGTTCTGCGACGTGACGGGCTGGTACTTCACTTCCATGGTGGCCAGGCCCAGCTTCTTCTGCACGTCGGCCAGCACCTTCTGGCAGACCTCCACATGGAAGCCGGCGTACTTGCCGTCGCCCAGGGTGAAGGACAAGGCGCCGGACGATTCGCGCACACCCATGGTGGCGGACTTGCTGTCCTTGATCTTGTCCAGGGTGGCGGCCTGGGCGGTGCTCGCGGCCATCATCGACAGCGACAGCGCGGCCAGGGTGACCAAATTCTTCTTCATGACGAAACTCATAAGCGAGCGCTCCTTCAGGGCATCAACAGGTTCAGGGGTCCGCCGGGTGGCGTGTGGGGCGGGAATGTAATCGCTGACAAGGGCCCGGGCCAATGCCAGATCACGCAAGGGTCATGCCGGGTCTGCATGCGAGCCTAGGGTTCACCCTGACCGAGGTAGTCCCACAGGGCCTGCACGGCGGGCTTGCTGTGGCG
>JANOAM010000508.1:0-15985 GCA_031411215.1 Betaproteobacteria bacterium | reverse complement strand
AACATCGTGGCGCTGGAATCCGACGACATCAACGCACTGAGCGGCACGCAGTTCGGTTCCTTCACCACGGCCCAGGTGGCCGCGATGAGCACCGACCAGCTCAGCGCACTCAGCAACACCCTGCTGGCTGCCATGGGCACCGCGCAGCTGGCTGCCATCGCACCGGCCAAGCTGGCGGCGCTGGGCACCGCCGAGTTCGCCAACTTCAGTGCCACGCAACTGGGTGCGCTGACCACGGCCCAGGTGGCCGCGATGGAGACCGAAGACCTGGCATCACTGAGCGCGTCGCAAGTCCGCGGCTTCAGCACCGACGCCATCGTCGCAATGAGCGCCGGCCAGCTGCAAGCGCTGACCACCGACCAGATCCTGGGCCTGACGACGGCGCAGATCCGCGCCATCGAAACCGCCGACCTGGCGGTGATGGAAACCGCTGACCTGGCCGCCCTGACCGCCGTCCAGCTGCCGGGCCTCAGCACGGCCCAGATGGCCGCGCTGACCACCGACCAGCTGACGCAACTGACCGACACGCAACTGGCCGCACTGAGCACCGCGCAGCTGAACGCCATCGCGGCGGCCAAGCTGAACCAGCTGAGCTCGGCGCAGTTCCAGGCCCTGACCACGGCGCAGATCGCCGGTCTGGACACGGTGCACGTGGCCGCGCTGCAGACCGCCGACCTGGCCGCCCTGGATGTGAACCAGGTGCGCGCCTTCGGCACCGCCGCCATCGTGGCGATGACCGCCGCCCAGCTGCAGGCCCTGACCACGGAACAAGTGGCCGCCCTGCGCACCAGCCAGATCGCTGCCATCGAGGTGGCAGACCTGGCGGCAATGGAAACCGCGGACATCGCGGCCATGGGCACGGCGCAGATCCGCGCCATGACTTCCGCCCAGATCGGCGCGCTGACCACCAGCCAGCTGAGCAACCTGGACACCGCGCAAGTGGCCGCCATCGGCACGGCGCAGATCAGCGCCATCGCCACGGCCAACCTCAACACGCTGTCCACGGCACAGTTCGCTGCACTGACCACGGCGCAGATCGCCAAGCTGTCCACCGACCAGGTGCAGGCGATGGAGACCGCTGACCTGGCGGCCCTGAGCACGACGCAAGTCCGCGCCATCACCACGGCCGGCATCGCGGCGCTGAACGACGGCTCCATCACCGCGCTGACCAGCGCACAAGTGGTGGGCCTGACAACGGCGCAGGTCCGGGCCATCAGCACGGCCAGCATCGACGCGCTGGACACGGTCGACCTGGCCGCCATGAGCATCAGCCAGGTGGCTTCCCTGAGCGCCGCGCAACTGGACGCCCTGACCAACAACCAGACGGCTGCACTGACTTCGCGTCAAGTGCAGGCCCTGAGCATCGGCCAGATCAGCGCGATGTCTGCCTCCGACCTGGCCAGCTTCACCACGGCGCAGTTCGCGGCCATGACGGTGGCGCAGATCGCCGCCATCAACACGGCGCAGATGGGCAGCATGCAAACGGCCGACCTGGCCGCACTGAGCACGGCCCAGGTGCGTGCACTGACCACCGCGGCGGTGGGTGCACTCAGCAGCAGCGGCCTGCAGGCGCTGTCCACCGAGCAGGTGGCTGCGCTGACCACGGCGCAGGTGCATGCGATTGCCACCAGCATCATCGACAAGCTGGAAACCGCTGACCTGGCGGCCATGAGCACGGCCCAGGTGGCCGCGTTCGGCACCGACCAGTTCGGCGCCCTGTCCACCGACCAGCTGGCCCACCTGACCACCGCGCAGGTGGCCGCCCTGACCGCCACGCAGCTGGACCAGCTGAGCGGTGCCGAGTTGTCGGCCTTTGACAGCACCCGCATCACCGCGCTGACCACGGCGCAAGTGGCCGGCCTGAGCACGGCGCAGGTGACCACACTGGCCACAGCCGACCTGGCCGCGTTCACCACGGCGCAGATCCGGGCGCTGAGCACCGATGCCATCGTGGCGATGGACAGCACGGACTTCGCCGCGCTGACCACGGCCCAAGTGGCGGCACTGAGCACCGCACAACTGGCCGTGCTGGAAACGCAAGACCTGGCGGCACTGGACTCCGTGCACCTGCAGGCCCTCGGCTCGGCGCAGATCGCCGCGCTGTCGGTGGACCAGGTGGACGCGCTGACGACGACCCAGATCAGCCACCTCACGGCGGCGCAGATGGCCGGCTTCAGCACCGATCACCTTGCAGCATTCGACACGGCCGATTTCGCGGCCCTGGGCACGGCGCAGTTTGCGGCGCTGACCACGGCGCAGATCGTGTCGCTGAGTGACGCGCAGATCACCGGCCTGTCCACGGCTGACATCGCGGCGCTGACCACGGCGCAGGCCCGGTCGCTGACGGCCGGCCAGATCGAGGCACTGACTACCGACCAGGTCATGGCCCTGGAAACGGCCGACCTGAGCGCCATGACCATGACCCAATACAACGCCTTCGAAGGCGAGGACTGGGCCGTCATGAGCACCGCACAGTTCGCCGCACTGCAGGCTGTGACGCCCATCGTGCTGGACCTGGACGGCAACGGCATCCGCACCACGGCAGCGGCTGGTGGCGTGTCCTTCGACCTCACGGCCACGGGCACGGCAGCGCAAGTCGGCTGGGTGGGCCAGGGTGACGGCCTGCTGGTGCGTGACATCAACCACGACGGTGTCATCAACAACGGCAGCGAACTCTTCGGTGGCGCCACGCAGCTGGAGAACGGTGCAAACGCGGGCCAACGTGCAGGCGACGGCTACCGCGCCATGGCCGACCTGGACAGCAACCACGACGGCAAGCTGAGCGCGGCTGACGCCAAGTTCGGTGAACTGAACGTCTGGGTGGATGCCAACCACGACGGCAAGACGGATGCGGGCGAACTGAAGGGTCTGCTGGACGTGGGTGTGGTGTCCATCAACCTGGACTTCACCAAGGGCAGCGCCACCGACAACGGCAACCTGCTGGGCCTGACGGGCAGCTACAACGCCGCCGACGGTTCGCAGCATGCGGTGGCGGACGTGTGGTTTGCCAAGGCAGACGGCACACCGGCCCTGGGTGACCTGCTGGTGGCTGCACCGGCGGACTTGGTCGGCAACGGTGGCAACACCGTGGCTTCCAGCCAAGCGAGCCACGCCAACGCAGCAGCCATGGCCTCCGGCCGCGTCAGCCTGGAAGACGAACTGATGCGCAACGGCACGCCGCTGATCTAAACCCCAGCGCGCCAAACAAGGCCGGAACACCTGGGGTGTTCCGGCCTTTGTCCTTGCAGCCGGTGCTTATGCTGGCCGGGCCATGCCCATGCCTGCCTTGCACCTGCACCAGATCGCCTATTCACCCGAGTCACGCGCCCAGATCGCGCCCGGCTGGCGGGTGCTGGACAACCTGGCCAACCCGCGGCCGGACTGGTACGAGTACTGGCCCATGCGCCAGTTCCTGCTGAACGAGACACTGGATGAGGAAGCCTTCTACGGCTTCTTCTCACCCAAGTTCTGCGCCAAGACCAACCTGTCGCTGCAAGACGTGCAGCGCTTCGTCGCCAAACACGCCGACCAGGCCGACGTGCTGCTGTTTTCCCCGCAGCCCGACATGGGCGCGTTTTTCCTCAACGTGTTTGAACAGGGCGAAGCCTTCGATGCCGGCCTGATCGACGCCTGCAGCGCCTTCCTGTCCCACATCGGCCGCCCAGCGCCGCTGCGCTCATTGGTGATGGATTCGCGGCAGGTGGTCTTCTCCAACTACTTCATCGCACGCCCGGCTTTCTGGCGCGAATGGTTGAAGGTCAACGAAGCCATGTTCGCCATCTGCGAAGGCCACGACACCACCGCGTCGGCCGAACTGCGCGCCGTCCTCACCAAGCCCACCACCTACGCCACCGGTGGCAAGCCCGCCGAACGCAAGGTGTTCCTGCAGGAACGCGTGGCGTCCCTGCTGCTGGCCACGCAGCCGCAATGGCGCAGCGTCGCGCACGACCCCTTCGGCATGGGCTGGTCCATGTCACGCTTCCGCCAGCACCCCACCGAAGCCTTCATCAGCGACGCGCTGAAGCTGGCCTGGCGGGTGCAGCCCTACCCGGAGTACCTGCAGGCGTTCGCGACGCTGCGGGACAGGTTCAGCAAGGGGCAGTTGCCGGTGGCGGGGTCTTAGCGGCAGGCAAGCAGCGCCGCCATGCTGGAAGCCCGGGTCGTCAGAGAGCTGCTGATGGACCCGCGGGAGGCGGCTTCCTCCAACGCCCCATCTCACGTCTGGCCTGCTGGTGCGAACGGCCGAAGGGAAGTCCACCGAACACAAGGTGCATCGGCGACGCGCTGAGGATCGCCGGGCGTGTCGCGGCCCTTCCCGAAATGCCCGCAGGCCTTTGTGAGGCTGCGGGACAGGTTCAGGGAGCGACCGCGGCGCGGCTGGGCTCGGAAGGGGCGTTGCCGACAAGAAGGGCTTGCGGGCCACACTCAGGCGGGGGGTTAGGCCATGGTGGGCCTGACTTGACATATAACGCGCTCGGGAGGCACATGAATAAAATCAATCGAATCGTGGCCACGACGGCACTTTGTGCGCTCGTGGCCGCATGCGGTGGCGGTGGCGGCGGTGGCAGCGATGCGCCAGCGGCGCCGCCAGCGGCACCCGCAGTGGCCACGGCTGCGGACAACTTCTTCCCGCTCGACAGCAATGCCCGCTTGACGTACACGTCGGACTCTCAGGCCGAACCGATTGTGGTGCGGGTGATGGGCACGCAGTCGATCGCTGGTGGCGCCACCGGTACCGCGGTCCGGCGTCAAGAGTTCTCCCGCGGCTTGGTTCAGCATCGGGTCTATGTGGCCATGCAGGGCGGTGTGCGCCAGTATGCCGCGACGGGCGCCGACGCCATCGAGCGGGCCTTTGACGGCAGCGAGTTGGTGCGCTGGCCCACGGCAGCCGGCGACACCTTCGTGCAACTGGACACGACGGTCGACTCCAACCAGGACTTCGACGGCGACGGTGTGTCTGACCGCGTGGTGTTGCGTGCGGACGTGATCACCGTCGGCCTGGAGTCCTTGACCACACCCGCGGGCCCGTTCACGCCGGTGTTGCACATGCGCCAAGTGCTCAAGCAGACTGTCCTGCCCAGCACCGGGGCTGCGCGGGTCGTCGTGCAGACCACCACCGACACCTGGCTTGCGTCCGGCATCGGGATCGTCAAGCGTGTCGTGGTCCAACTGGGCAACGGCGCGGATTCGACGGCAACCGAGGAAATCACAAAATTCCGGGTCGGCACGCGTGGCAACGACTTCGAAGCGCCGGCGGTTCAGTCCGAAACGCCGCAATTTCTTGGCAATGCAACTGCACAAGTCACCGCCGTGTTCACGGAGGTGGTGGACGAGGACTCGTTCAAGGCCGAGGCGTTCAGGGTCGTTGACAGCAACGGCCGGCCGGTCCCCGGCAGCGTGTCCGTGTCAGGGCGCAGCGTGCGCTTCGTCCCTGATCAAACTTGGCCAGAGGGCCGGTACACCGCGACCGTTGGCACCGGCGTGACAGACCTCTTTGGCAATCGCCCCTCGGTCGCGCACAGCTGGTCCTTCTCCATCGACGCCACAGCGCCCGGCGTGGTTGATCATTGGCCCCCCGACGATGCCATCAATGTGCGGCTGGATGCCAGCCTGAGCGTGACCATGAGCGAAACCCTCAGAGCGAGCAGCGTCGACGCGGCCACGGTCAAGCTCGCCGAAGGCGGCAACGCGGTACCGGTCACCTTGTCGGTCAGCGGCTCCGCCCTTCTTGTTCAGCCCACCAGCGCGCTTCGGCCGGGCAGGCACTACACGCTGCAGATCAGCGGCTTGACTGATGCGGCGGGCAATTCACTGGCGCAGCCACGCAGCTTCAGCTTCGACACCACGCCCGGACGCTTTGGAAGCACCGAGCGCCTCTTCGCCCAACCCAGCGTACCCGGGGCCTTTGCCGATGCCGTAGGTGACATCAACGGCGACGGCATTCCCGACGTCGCTTTCACGATCACCGGCGAGATAGGCGCTTCGATCTACAAGTACAGCCTCTACGTGCGCACCGGGCGTCCCGACGGCAGGCTGAACGAGCCCGTGCGCGTCGACGTGGGCCCGATGAACACCTTGTGCGACCTCAATGCACTGGTCATCGGCGACGTGACCGGTGACGGCCGCGCCGACGTGGTCGTCGGCAGCCTGATCTGCGGCGTGCTCGTGCTGCGGCAAACCGAGTCAGGTACCTTGGAGCAGTGGCAGTACATCGACACGCGCGCCAACGTGCTACGCCTGGTGGACATGGATGGCGATGGGCGCATGGATCTGGTGGGCGTCAACGACAGCGAAGCCGTGGCACGTGTCTGGCGCCAAGGGACCGACGGCAGGCTGGCACTGGTGCAGACGCCGAGCCTGGGCGGTGAAGTTGCGCGCGACGTGGAGGTTGGTGACCTGGACGGGGACGGGCGACCGGACCTGGTGGTCTCGCTGCTCGTCGTCGGCAGGTCGCCCAACCTGGCTGTGTTGCGCCAGCAAGCAGACGGCACATTTGCGGCACCGACCTTCTTGAATACGGGGTCGGTATGGGGTGCCACTGGAATCGCATTGGGTGACCTGAACGGCGACGGGCGCCTGGACATCGTGGCCACCACCGGTGGCAATGCGCCCACCTGGTTCGCCATCTTCTACCAAGCTGCCGATGGCAGCTTTCCGACGGTGACGCAAGTGCCGACCGCGGACTCGCCTTGGGCGGTACGGATTGCCGATGTCGACCGCGACGGACGCGCGGACATCGTGGTCTCGCACCGCGGTCACTACCTGGTGGGTATCTATCTGCAAAAGCCGGGGGGCGCCCTTGCCCGCGAGGAGCTGTATGAAGGACCCTATGGCACCCAGTCGCTGCAGACGCTGGTGGTCAGCGATCTGGACCGGGACGGCTTGCTCGACATCGTCATTTCGGGGGAGGTGATACGTCAGCGGCCGTTGGCGGGAGCCAGCGCTCTTCGAGTCAACCCAGTGCCAGCGAGCCCACCGCGCCTGGGTCGGGCGGACGCGGTGCTGGTGCGTTGAGGTTCAGCGACACGTCCAACTGGCCGGGCCACGGCCTCCCCTGCAAACGAGAGGGCCATGACTGCCTCGCTGGGCCTTCAGACGCTTGGCCGCTGCCCGAAATCGGCCCGCCAGCAGCGGAGATGCTTCGCAGTTGACTGCAGTCACCAACATGACCAATACTTCGCCATATGGCAAAGTATCAAGCATCCAGCATGGACCGCACGTTCTTCGCACTCGCCGACCCCACGCGACGCGACATGCTGCTGCGGCTGAAGGACGAGCCTGGGCTGTCGGTGAGCGAACTCGCGCGGCCGTTTTCCCAGAAGCTGCCAGGCATGATGAAACACCTGGATGTGCTGTCTGATGCGGGGCTGATCACGCGGTCCAAGACCGGCCGCACGGTGTCGGTTCAGCTGTCGCCCAGGCCCATGCAGGAGGCCATGGAGTGGCTCAACCGGTATGAAGGCTTCTGGACGGCGAGCCTCGATCGACTGGCCGCGCTGGTGGAAAAAGATGGCCAGCGATGACCCCGCACCTGCCCAGCGTGACCATCGTGCGTCGCATCAAAGCGCCGCCTGCCAAGGTCTACGCGGCGCTCACCGATCCAAAGCTCATGGTCCAGTGGTGGGGTCCCGATGCCGGCCCGACGCTCTGCGCCGAAGCAGACGTGCGGCCCGGGGGCCGCTTCACCATCGTGTTCCGCTTGCTGAATGGCGACCATCACAAGCCCACCGGCGTTTACCGGGAAGTGGTCCCGGACCAGAAGCTGGTGTTCACCTGGGAATGGCCCGGCATGCCGGAACGCGAGTCGCTGGTGACGTTTGTGCTGCGGCCGTTTGCAGGCGGCACTGAACTGACGCTGGTCCACGAACACCTTCCCGACGACGCGCGCGGCAGTCACCAGCAAGGCTGGCAAGGTTTCCTTCACAAACTGTCCCTCTTCCTTGGAGATCCCGAATGAGCGACCTGACCCTCACCACCTTCGATTGGGTGCCCGAAGTGCCGCGTGGATATGTGCGTGACATTCGGGTGCGTTGGGCCTTGGAAGAGGCCGGCTTGCCCTACCGCGTCCAGAGCGTGCCCTTTCGCGACCGCAATGCCCATCACTTCGCGCACCAGCCCTTCGGCCAAGTGCCGTGGTTGACCGATGGCGACCTCTCCATCTTCGAGAGCGGCGCGATCCTTCTGCATCTGGCGGAGCGCAGCGACGCGCTGATGCCCGCTGACGCGCGTGGACGCAGTGAGGTGAAGGAGTGGCTCTTCGCGGCGCTCAATTCGGTGGAGGCGGCCAGCCTGCCGTGGACCATCTTCGTGTTCTCCGGCCTTACCGATGAGTCGCCCGGGCGCAAACTTCTGGACGGGTTCCTCAAGGCCCGGCTCACGCACATGGACGCGGTACTGGCAGGGCGCGATTGGCTGGCCGGGACCTTCTCGGTCGCCGACATCCTCATGGCGGACGTGCTGCGCCTGGTCGACAGGTTCGACGGGCTGGCGGCACACCCCGCTTGCCGCGGCTACGTGGCGCGCGCCACGGCCCGCCCGTGCTTCGTGAAGGCACACGCCGACCAGATGGCACACTTTGCTGCGGCAGACTGAGTGGCGGTCTGCCAGACCTGCTGTCTGGACTGAGGAACGATCAATGGCGGCACGCGTCGGCATTTCCGTGGGCATGCTCGTGGTGGGCCTGCTCGCCGGCGCGACAGCTGCCGCCCAGAAGCCGGATTCGCAGGTGCCTGAAGCAGCCGGGCTGCGCCCGAACGAGGCCCTGATCCTGATGGATTACCAGGTCCTCCGCGTGGTCGGCGACCAGTCCATTGACCTGATGGGTTTCCATGTGCTCAACAAGGTCGCCGACGGGCTCTACCTGGGCGCCGGTTTGTACGCGCCCCTCATCAAGGGCGAATACGGCGGCTTCACGGCCTTCGACATCAGCGTGCACGCCCGCCGGCGCCTGACAGGCCCGCTCTTTGCGACGGCCGGGCTGTCGCTGGGCGGCGGCGCGGGTGGCCGCAGCGTGGAGCAGGCCAAGGCACTCACCGGGACGGGCGGCTTCTACAAGGCCTATGCGGGTCTGGGCTATGACTTTGGCAAGTTCTTGGTCGGCGCCAATGTGGCCCGCATGAAGTTCACCCGCTCGGCCATAGACGGCACACAGGCCAACGTCTTCCTGGAGATCCCGTACACCTACTTCACGGGGCCATTTTCCGGCCACGGTCAGCGGCTGCCCGCCGCCGACGCGCGCCAGGCTGCGGCAGGGTCGGACGAGAAGATGCTGACGGTGGTCTTTGACAACTTCCGGCAGCAAAACCCAGAGGGCTCGTTCAAGGGCGTCTTCAACATCGCCGACCTGCAGTACGCACACTACTTCGCCCCCAACACCTACTGGTACGCCGGCCTGGGCGTGGGCTACCGCGGCATGCCGCTCTACAACCAGGTGATGGGGGGTATCGGGCAGCGTTTCGCGCTGTCGCCGCGCATCACCCTGTACGGCCAGCTGGGCATAGGCTCGGGTGGGTACGCGCCGGAAAAGATCAGCACCGATGCCGGGCTGCTGGTGTACCCCAGGGTCGCCGCGGAATACGCGTTGACCAGGGACCTGGGCCTGTCCCTGTCGGCCGGTTACCTGGTGGCGCCCAAGGGCTCGTCGAAGAACCAGTCCCTCGGCCTGGCGCTGACCCGCCACATCCGCGCCAACGACGCGCCCGCGCCCACCAGCGGCGCCGGTGGGCCGACCTACCAGGCCTTCCGCGTCAGCCTCTTCCAGCAGGCCGACTCCGGCGTGCGTTTCCGCGGCGAGCACCGCGGCCGGCTGCAGATGATCGGCATCCAGGCCGACGCGATCCTCAACGAGCACTGGTACATCCCGGTGCAGGCTTCCGTGGCCTACAACGCCTACCTGGGCTACCCCGGCTATGGCGAACTGCTGGCGGGCATCGGCCTGCAAAGCCGGGCCGACCCGGGCGACCGCTGGCAGGTGTTCGGCCAGTTGATGGCCGGCACCAACGTGCATGGCCTGGGCGTGAAGGCCAGCGGAGGCCTTCGTTGGGGCCTGAACGACCGCACAGCGCTGCACCTGACGGCGGGCCGGTTCGAGACCCGGAGTGCGGCCGGCAACCGCTTCACCGCCAACAGCCTGGGCCTGGGCCTGGACTACCGCTTCTCGATCCCCGTCTGGTGAGCGACCGCGGCGGCTGGCTCAGGCACGCACAGGCTGCGGCGCGGCGTTGCGTGGCCTTCGCCCGGCGGCCACTGCCCAGACACGCTGATAGACGTCAGCCGCGACGGGCAGCTTCGTTGGCGGCGATGTCGATGTTTCGCATCTGCATCATCGCCTCGAAGGCACGCTGGGCTGCCGCGGGGTCGGGGTCGGTGATGGCGGCAATGAGGGCACGTGGCGTGATCTGCCACGACAGGCCCCACTTGTCCTTGCACCAGCCGCAGGCGCTTTCCTGGCCGCCGTTGCCCACCACCGCGTTCCACAGGCGGTCGGTTTCGGCCTGGTCGTCGGTCGCCACCTGGAAGGAAAAGGCCTCGCTGTGTTTGAACATCGGGCCCCCGTTGAGGCCCAGGCAGGGAATGCCGGCCACCGTGAACTCAACCGTCAGGACGCCGCCCTGCTTGCCCGAAGGGTAGTCACCAGGCGCGTGGTGCACGGCCTTCACCGCGCTGTCCGGGAACGTCTGGGCGTAGAACTGCGCGGCTTCCAGCGCGGTGCCATCAAACCAGAGGCAGATCGTGTTCTTGGGGACCATGTGTGTTCTCCAATGAATGTTTGTAAGCGCATCCCAAGCGCGCACCACACCCAAGCACGCACCCCATCACCAGGCCGAGCCGCCCGTGGGCCGGGCTACCATCCGACCCGCGAGCAGAACCCACCCGATTGGGCATGACCCGCTTGGAGCACGGCCGGTCTGGCCTGGCTGCGGGCGGGTCCGTTCGCGGGGGAGCCCGCCATCGACACCGGATTGCTGAAAGAGTTGCGCATAGACGGCGCCAGCCGTGAAGCCTATGACAGCGGCCCACCGAAGTGGGTCTGGGGCCTGGTGGCCACCGTGGTGCTGCTGGCCCTGCTGGGCGGCGGCGCCTGGTGGTTCTGGGCCGGCGGCCAGCCCGTCGCCGTGCAGACCGTCACCGTGCGTGCCAATGGCCAGGGCTTGAACAGCGCCGCCGTGCTGCAGGCCACGGGTTATGTCACGGCGCGGCGCGCGGCCACGGTGTCGGCCCAGATCACGGGCACGCTGACCGCGGTGCTGATCGACGAGGGCTTCAAGGTCAAGAAGGGCCAGGTTCTGGCGCGGCTGGACGACACCGGCCTGAAGGCCGGCCTGGCCATCGCAGAGGCTCAGGTGCGCAGCGCCCAGGCCACCGTAGGCCAGTTGCGCGCGCAACAGGCGCAGGCCGAGGCCGACGCGCGCCGCCAGGCCGAACTGGCCGCCTCCGGCATGACGACGCGGCAGTTGCAGGAGCAGACGGCCACCACCGTGCGCACCTACACCGCCCAGCTGGACGTCGCCCAGCGCCAGGTCGAATCCGCGCAGGCCCAGGCCGCCCAGGCGCGTGTGAACTTCGACTACGCCACCGTGCGCGCGCCCTTCGACGGTGTCGTCACGGCACGCGCCGCGCAGGTGGGCGAGATCATCTCGCCGCTGTCGGCGGGGGGTGGTTTCACGCGCACCGGTGTCGGCACCATCGTCGACATGGATTCGCTGGAAGTGAATGTGGACGTGAACGAAGCCTACATCGCCCAGGTCAAGGCCGACATGCCTTGCGAGGCCGTGCTGGACGCCTACCCGGACTGGAAGATCCCCGCCCACGTGGTGACCGTGATCCCCAGCGCGGACCGTGGCAAGGCCACCGTCAAGGTGCGGGTGGCGCTGGAGCAGAAGGACGACCGTGTGGTGCCCGACATGGGTGTGCGCGTCACCTTCCTGGCCACCAAGCCCAAGGCCAGCGCTGCGCCGGTGCCCGGTGTGCTGCTGCCGCCGGAAGCCGTGGTGCAGCGCGACGGCGCCACCGTGGTGTTCACCGTGAGTGATGGCCGCGCGCAGCAGCGCACGGTCAAGCTCGGTGCCGATGCCGGCAAGTTCCGGTTGGCCACCGAAGGTTTGAAGGCGGGTGAGACGGTCGTCGTCGCGCCACCGGCCGGGTTGAAGGATGGTTCCACCGTCGTGAACAAAGAGTAGTCAGCAAAGAGCAGTAGTCAAAGAGCAGTAAGCAAGGAGCAGCCATGAGCACATTGATCGAAGTCCGGGATCTGTCCAAGGTCTACACGCGCGGCAAGCAGAAGGTGGAGGTGCTGCACCACATCGACCTGGATGTGGCGCAAGGCGACTTCCTCGCGCTGATGGGCCCTTCCGGATCGGGCAAGACCACGCTGCTCAACCTGATGGGCGGCCTGGACGCACCCAGCGGCGGCGCCATCACGGTGGGCGGCCAGCGCATCGACCAACTCAGCGGCGCCCAGCTGGCCAAATGGCGTGCGGCCAAGGTCGGCTTCGTGTTCCAGTTCTACAACCTGATGCCCATGCTGTCGGCGCAGAAGAACGTGGAGCTGCCGCTGCTGCTGACCAAACTCTCAGCGGCCGAGCGCAAGAAGCGCGCGGCCATCGCACTGGAGCTGGTGGGCCTGGCCGACCGCGCCACGCACAAACCGGGTGAGCTCTCAGGCGGCCAGCAGCAGCGGGTGTCCATTGCGCGCGCCATCGTCTCCGACCCCACGCTGCTGGTCTGCGACGAACCCACCGGCGACCTGGACCGCCAGTCGGCCGAGGACGTGCTGACCCTGCTGCAGGTGCTCAACAAGGAACACGGCAAGACCATCGTGATGGTCACGCACGACCCCAAGGCCGCCAGTCGCGCCAGCCACACGCTGCACCTGGACAAGGGCACGCTGGTCGATGAAGTCACCGCTGCTGCGGCCTGAGGTGATCGCATGAAGTACCTCCACCTCGTCTGGGCGGCGCTGTTCCGGCGCAAGCTGCGGACTTTCCTGACCCTGGTGTCCATCATCACGGCCTTCCTGCTCTTTGGTCTGCTGGACGCTGTGCGCGTGGGCTTCGACCAGGTGGGCAAGAGCGCCAATGGCGCCCAGCGTTTGCAGACGGGCTCCAAGCTCAGCTTCATCCAGCTGCTGCCGATGTCGCTGAGCGCACGCATCACGCAGATCGACGGGGTCAAGGACACCGCCTTCGCCAACTGGTTTGGCGGCGCCTACCAGAAGCCCGAGAACCAGGTCTTCAGCTTCGCCGTGTCGCCCAACTACCTGGACGTCTACCCCGAGATGGAAGTCTCGGCCGAACACCGCAAGGCCTTTGCCGAAACCAAGAACGGCGCCATCGTCGGCGAAGGCCTGGCGCGCAAGTTCGGCTGGAAGGTGGGCGACCAGGTGCCCATGCAGTCCACCATCTTCCCGGACAGGAACGGCAGCCAGAACTGGCCCTTCCAGATCGTCGGCGTCATCCATGTGGCCGACAAGAAGTCGGGCGGTTGGTGGGACCAGATGTTCCTGCTGAACTGGAAGTACTTCGACGACACCACGGCCTGGAACCAGGGCCAGGTGGGCTGGTACGTGACACGTGTGAAGGACGTCAACCAGGCCGACCGCGTGCTGAAGGCCATCGACGAGATATCGGCCAATTCCGACCACGAGACACGCACGCAGACCGAGCAGGCCGCCATGTCCAGCTGGATGAAGCAACTGGCCGACATCAACCTCATCGTCACGTCCATCATGGGCGCGGTCTTCTTCACGCTGCTGCTGCTGGCCGGCAACACCATGATGCAGGCCGTGCGTGAACGCACCGGCGAGATCGCCGTGCTCAAGACCCTGGGCTTCTCGGGTGAAAGCGTGCTGGGCATGGTGCTGGCCGAATCCGTGCTGCTGCTATTGATCGGCGGTGTCATCGGCCTGGCCCTGGCCAGTGTCATCGGCCCCATCGTCGGCGCAGGCAGCGGCGGTGCGCTGAACCTGCCCGCGGCGGGCCTGGTCAGCTGGATGATCGGTGTCGGTCTGGCCCTGCTATTCGGCCTGGCCGTGGGTGCGTTGCCGGCCCTGCGTGCCATGCGCGTGAACATCACCGATGCCTTGGCAGGGAGAGCGTGAGATGAAGTTTCTCAAGAACCTCGGGCTCGTCGTCTTCACGGCGCTCATGCTCGTGGCCTGGGTGCTGCTGCCCTGGCAGGGTGTGCTGGCACTGGCGGTGCTGCTGGCGCTGTGGATGGTCTTGACGCGCAGCGGCGCGCAGGCCCGTTCGGTGGCAACGGTCGGCATCAGCACGCTGACCCAGCGGCTGGGCTCGTCGGCCGTGATCGTCGTCGGCATCGCTGGCGTCGTGGGTGTGCTGGTGGCCCTGCTGGCCATGGCCGAGGGTTATGCGCAGACCCTGCGCAACTCCGGCAGCCTGGACACCGCCATCGTCATGCGCGGTGCCTCGGCCAACGAGGTCTCCTCCTCGCTGAGCCGGGAAGACTTGCTGCAGATCGAACAGGCGCCCGGTGTCGCCCGCAACGCCAAGGGCGAACCCATCGTCTCGGCCGAGCTCGTGGTGGCGGCCAACCTGCCGGTCAAAGGCAGCAAGACCGGCGACCAGGGCAGTGCCCAGGTGCGTGGTGTCAGCGAAGCCGCCTTCGCCGTGCGGCCCAAGATCAAGATCGTCGAGGGCCGGACCTTCCAGCACGGCCTGCGTGAACTGGTTGTCGGCAAAGGCGCGGTGCGCCAATTTGAAGGCCTGCAGGTCGGCGCCGGCCTGAAGCTGGGCAACCAGCCCTGGACCGTCGTCGGCGTCTTCGCTTCTGGCGACGCGATGGAGTCCGAGCTCTGGGCCGACGCCAACGTCGTCAGTGACGCCTACCGGCGCGGCGGCGGGCGCAACTCGGCCACAGTCAAGCTGGAGAACCCGGCGGCCATCAAGGGCTTCAGCGACGCGCTGGAAGCCAACCCGCAGCTCAAGGTCAAGGCCAGCACCACGCTGGAATTCTTCGCCAAGCAGAGCGAACAGACGACCAAGATCCTGCGCATCATCGGCATCACGGTGGGCGCCATCATGGCTGTGGGCGCGGTGTTCGGCGCGCTCAACACCATGTTCGCCGCCGTGGCGGCACGCAGCCGGGAAATCGCCACGCTGCGCGCCATGGGCTTCCGCGGCCTGCCGGTGGTGGTGGCGGTGATGCTGGAGACCACGCTGCTGGCCCTGGTGGGTGGCCTCATCGGTGGCGTGGCGGCCTGGCTGCTGTTCAACGGCTTCGAGGCATCGACCATGGCCGCGGGTTCGGTCGGCAAGCTCAGCTTCAACCTGGCTGTGTCACCGGGCCTGCTGTGGGAAGGCATCAAGTGGGCGCTGGCCATAGGCTTCATCGGCGGCCTGTTCCCGGCCGCCCGCGCGGCCAGCCTGCCGGTGACGACGGCGCTGCGGGAGCTCTAGCCAGGCGCCGGGACCGCAGGCATCAGCACCAACATGAAGCGCTCCGGGGTGGTGTCTTGATCGGCAACAGCCAGCACGGTGGGGCCCATGCCTGCGACGGTGCCAGCACTCGGCAGCAGTTGCAGTTCGCAGGTCTCCGGCAGGCGGCCCTCACGCGCCCGTCCCATCAGCGCTTGCAAGGCGCCAACGCTGTGCGTCGCCACAAGACTGGCCAGCGGCCGCCCCAGCAACCCTTCACGCGCAGCACCCAGCAGGCGCGCACCGGCGAGGTTGATCTCGCACAGCACGGTGCTCGCATCGATGGTCATGTAGCCGGCGGGCGCCCGTTCGACCAGGGCCGCCTGGCGCATCAGCGCCGCTTCCAGCTCGGATTGCGAGCGGCGCAGTTCCTCTTGCTGCAGGTCCAGTTCGACCTGGTGGACCTGCAGTTCGTGCAGCAACGCCATGGCGTCCCCTGCCGTCGACGGCGAAGAGGCCAGCTGGTGCAGCACGGCCAGGGCCTCGGACTGCGTGGCCCTCCTGCTGGTCGTTGGGACGCCGCCCCGCAATTTGTCTGCGGCGCGCTGGCG
>JANOAM010000507.1:0-3461 GCA_031411215.1 Betaproteobacteria bacterium | reverse complement strand
CCGCTGACGCCCATCACGACAATGCGGACCCTGCGGGCGGGCGCCATGGTGTGCGGCTCAGCCCAGGCGCTGGCCCGAGGCGCTGTCAAAGACGTGGGCCTGGGCGGCGTCCAAGCTCAGGTACACGGTGTCATCGGGCTGGGCGCGTGTGCGGCCGTGCATCACGACCACGATCTGCTGGCTCTGTTCGCCAGCCCCCACCTGCAGCAGCAGTTCGGTTTCCGCACCGGTGGGTTCCACCACCACCACTTGCGCGGCAACGCCCTGCTGGGCCAGCACCAGGTCGGTGGGCCGTATGCCGTAGTGCACGTCCTGGCCTTCGCGTCCCACGCCGGGCAGCAGCGGCCAGCGCACCCCCAAGGCTTCGACGACGCCACCGCGCACCACACCCTTGAACACATTCATGGACGGGCTGCCGATGAACTGCGCCACGAACAGGTTGCCCGGGCGGTCGAACAGTTCCAGCGGCGTGCCGATCTGTTCCACGATGCCGTCATGCATGACCACGATGCGGTCGGCCATGGTCATGGCTTCGATCTGGTCGTGCGTGACATACACCGTCGTCGTCTTCAGGCGCTGGTGCAAGGCTTTGATCTCGGCGCGCATGGCCACGCGCAGCTTGGCGTCCAGGTTGGACAGCGGTTCGTCGAAGAGGAAGACTTTGGGGTCGCGCACGATGGCGCGGACCATGGCCACCCGCTGACGCTGGCCGCCGGACAGTTCACGCGGGAAGCGGTCCAGCAGTGGGCCCAGGTTCAAGATGCGCGCGGCGTTGTCCACCCGCTCGTCGGTGGTGGTCTTGTCGGCCTTGCGCAGGCGCAGGCTGAAGGCCATGTTCTCGCGCACGGTCATGTGCGGGTACAGCGCGTAGCTCTGGAAGACCATCGCGATGTCGCGGTCCTTGCTCTCCAGGTCGTTGACCACCTTGCCGTCAATCGAGATCTCGCCAGCACTGATTTCTTCCAGCCCCGCCAGCATGCGCAGCAGCGTGCTCTTGCCGCAGCCGCTGGGGCCCACCAGCACCACGAATTCACCATCGGTGATGTCGAAGCTGAGGCCGTGGATGACCTTGACCTTGCCATAGGCCTTCTGGATGTCTTTGAATGCAACGGATGCCATGTTCTTGTCTCGTTAGCTTTTTACGGCGCCCGCGGTCAAGCCGGACACCATGTAGCGCTTGAAGGCGTAGTAGATGGCTGCAGGCGGCAGCGCGTAGATGACACCCGTGGCCATCAGCAGTTCCCAGGGCGAGTCGTCCGCACCCAGGAAGTTGCCCAGGGCCACGGCCAGGGTCAGGTCGGTCTCCTTGCTCAGCAGCAGGAAGCCGTAGAGGTATTCGTTCCAGGCCAGCAGCAGGCTGTAGGTGCCCACCGCCACCAGGCTGGGCACCATCAGCGGCACGTAGACCATGCGGAACAGCTGCAGCGGCGTGGCGCCGTCCATGCGCGCGGCTTCATCCAGTTCCCAGGGCAGCTTGTCGCTGGCCTGCTTGAGCACCCAGATGCAGTAAGGCGACGCGATGGTCACCATGGCCAGCACCAGGCTCCACTTGTTGTCGAGCAGCCCGTAGTTGGCCATGGTCTTGTACATGGGCACCGCCAGGAAGGCGGCGGGGATGAAGTAGGTGAAGAGCGCCAGGTTCATCACCGTGCGGCCACCGCGCACCTTCAGGCGGCTGATGGCAAAGGCGGCCGCCGTGGCCACGAAAAGCGTCAGCAAGCCCACCGCCACGGCAATCATCAGGCTGTTGCCCAACTGCTGCCAGAAGTGCTGCAGGTACAGATGTTTCTGTTCGAAGACGATGCGGAAGTTGTCCAGCGTCGGGTTCTTGGGCCACAGCCGGCCCGACGTGGCCGAGTCGCGTTCGCTGATGGCAAACAGCACCATGTGGTAGACCGGAATCAGCGTCCACAACAGCACGGGGATGCCGATCAGCAGCAGCTGCGCTTCGTTGATGAGGGCTTTGCGCTTCACTTGTTCAGCCTCTTCATCATCACGAACACCAGCGGCAATACGAAGGGCAGCGCGACGACGATGGACGCCATGGCCAGCGCAATCTGGTCCAGCCGCAGGTAACGGATGCCTAAAGTGGCCAGCACATGGGTCAGGTCGGCCGGACCACCACCGGTCAGCAGGTAGACGCTGTTGAAGTCACCCAGGGTCCAGATCAGGCTCAGCACGGTGGACGTGAAGTACAGGCCCATCATCGAGGGCCAGGTGATGAAACGGAACTTCTGCCAGCGCGTGGCGCCGTCCACGCTGGCGGCTTCGTACTGTTCAGAAGGAATAGCCAGGCGGCCGGCCAGCAGGATCAGCGTCCAGAACGGCAGGCTCTTCCAGATGTGCATCAGCATGGAAAAGCTCAGCGCCAGCGTTGGGTCGTTGAGCCAGTTCGGGCCGTCCAGGCCGGTCAGGCGGAAGTAGGTGCTGTTGATCACGCCCCATTCGGGGTTCAGCATGAAACGCACTGACAGGATGGTGGGGATGCTCGGCACCGCCCAGGGCAGGATGAAAAGCATGGACACGATCTTCACCCACCAGCGGGTGTTGGTGAAGAAGCCGGACAGGCCCAGCGCCACCATCATCTTCAGGTTGACGGCCACGAACAGGAACACCACCGTGTTGATGGCCGTGCGGAAGAAGATGGGGTCTTCGGCCAGCTGCATGTAGCTGGAAGGGTGCCGAGCCAGCCAGAGGCCGTAGCACACCGGGTAGAGCACGAACACCACGAAGATGAGCAGATAGGGCAGCACCATCATGCGGCCCCAGAACTCCCATTGCGTCAGGGCCCTGGCGGGCTTCTTTGCGATGGGTTCAGCAATCGTGGCGGCGGTCATAGACGAAGCTCAGGTGCAATCAAGCGGACGCCGCGGAACCGGCTTTGCCGGTCCGCTGGCGGCGCCCCCTGGGGGGAGCGCCGCAGGCGCTTCGGGGGGGACTTAATTCGCTGCCACCGCCTTGATGCGGGCAATCATCTCGTCCACCGCTTGCGGCACCGGCACCTTCTCGTTGAGCACGCGGTTCATCGCCTTGGCCCAGACGTTTTCGTTGTTCAGCACCGTGAACTTGTAGTTCTTGGTGAATTCGAACGACGTGGTACCGGCCATGAACTGGTTGTAGACCACCGTGCGGTGCGGGTCGCTCTTCCAGAACGGGCTTTGCTGCGCGGCCTTCTGCACCGGGAACCAGCGGCCTTGCGAGCCTTCCACGTACGGCGTCAGGTTGGCTTCTTCCAGAAAGAAGGACACGAACTGCTTGGCCGCAACCTTGTTCTTGCTGTCCTTGAAGATCACGCCCACCTTCACCGCAGCGCGGTAGGTCATCTTGCTGCCGTCCGGCTTGTTGGGGAAACCGGCGGTGGCAATCAGCTCGTAGTAGTTCTTCTTGGCCGTGGCGCGCTGCGCGTCGGTCAGCGTGGTGTTGTTGGAATCGTCCAGCCACTTGGCCGCGATGGAGATCGT
>JANOAM010000506.1:0-2033 GCA_031411215.1 Betaproteobacteria bacterium | reverse complement strand
TGTCGGCGTGGTCGATCTGGGCCACGTCGACCTCCTGGTCCAGGAAGGCTTCTATTCGAACCGCTCGGACCTGGTGCGAACGGCCGTCCGAAATCAGATTGCCTTGCATGCGGACACCGTCAAGCAGACCGTGGCCCGCCGAACCCTGACCGTCGGACTTCAACACTTCAGCCGTGCCGACCTTGAGGCCGTGGTGGCCGCTGGCCAGCGCCTCCAGGTTCAGGTCGTCGGGCTTGCCCGCATAGCCGACGACGTGACACCTGACCTGGCGAGCGCCGCCATCGAATCCGTGACCGTGCTGGGTGCGTTCCAGGCCAGCACGGCCGTGCGGCGAGCCCTGTCCGATCGCATCCATTGAACCGTTCCCCCATCAACAGGAAGTCCATGCTGAAACCCCTCTTCGACGCCCGAGCACCGGCCTTCAATGCCGATGCGATCAACGAGACGATTCAACGGGCGCTCGCGTCCGCAGGGATCGACACCGCGGCGGGCCCGATGCATGGTGTGACCGAAACCATCCGGCGCGCATTGGGCGCAAGGCACGTTGCCGCCGTGGCCCCGGCGACCGACAGCGAATCCGTCGTCGATGTCGCAGCGCGGGTCGTTCCCGCTGGCGAAGACCCGATTGCGGCACCGGACCTCGGGCCTTCGTCGCGTGAAGCACAGCCACAACCCGGCAGCTTCGAAGCGCATGCATTCAGCAACCACGCCGGTACCCGTGCGTACAAGGTCTACGTGCCGGCGGGGAAGTCCGTTCAGCCGCTCTCGATGATCGTTATGTTGCACGGCTGCACCCAGTCCGCTGACGACTTCGCCGCGGGCACGCAGATGAACCGCCTCGCCGACGAGCACGGGTTTGTGGTCGTGTACCCCGAGCAAGCCTCGCATGCGAACGCGTCGAAGTGCTGGAACTGGTTCAGGCCGCAGGACCAGTTGCGTGGGGCTGGCGAGCCTTGCCTGATCGACGGCATCGTCCGCGAGGTCGCAGCAAGAGTTGGCGCCGACCCGCGTCGCATCTATGTGGCCGGGCTGTCCGCTGGAGCGGCGATGGCCGTGGTGATGGGCCAGACCTACCCGGAGTTGTTTGCCGGTGTCGGTGCCCACTCCGGGCTGCCGTATGGCAGCGCACACGACATCCCTTCCGCCATGTCCGCGATGAAAGGCGGGCGCAGCGGGCTGCCGGGCCTGAAGCGTGCGGGCGGTGCGACCGCCACAACGCGCAGGACGGCCTTGCAGGCGGTGCCGACCATCGTGTTCCACGGTGACCGCGACCACACCGTGCAGCAGACCAACGGTGCACGCATCGTGCAGCAGGCGCAGGACGCTCACCACGCGCAGGTTGGGGCAGCCAGCCTGCGGGCCAGTACGCAAACCGGCGTCGCGCCAGGCGGGCGCCGCTTCAGCCGCACGGTCCACGCCGACGCCGATGGGCAAGCCCGGATCGAAGACTGGACTTTGCAAGGTGCTGGGCACGCGTGGTCAGGGGGCGACGCCAGCGGTACGTACACCGACGGCACCGGCCCGGACGCCTCTGCAGAAATGGTGCGCTTCTTTCTGTCGATGCCTCGCGCCGGTTCGGCCTGAGCGGTGCTGTTTGCGCGCTTGCTCCGCCTTCCCGTCGTTGACATGAGGCGGGCCGGGCGGCCCAGCGCCGGTGTTCAGACCCGGGTGCGCAGGGTCTGCAGGGCGGTGCGCGCTGACTCGTAGTCGAACTCGCGCAGCGCGGCCCCCAGCGCCTGGACGGCGTCGCCGTGTTCGGACCGCAAAGAGGGGGCGAGCCGGCGAAACAGCGACAGCGCTCCGAAATCGGCCGCGCCCAGCAGCGAGTCCAGCAAATCCAGTTCGGCGGCATCGGCCTTCGGGCGCTGGGCTTCGAGTGGCATGGCGGCGCTGTCTTCGGTGGCGAGCAGGGCAGCCTCGATGGCCACCACCAGGCGCAGCACCTCACCTTGCAAGGCGCGCGCCGCCTGCGCGGTGTCGGCTGCCGGCAGCAAGCCAGACGCCGCCGTCTCCAGCGCCGTCTCCAGCACTTG
>JANOAM010000505.1:0-1619 GCA_031411215.1 Betaproteobacteria bacterium | reverse complement strand
CTCCGGTCCCGCGCTGGCACGGAAGGCGTCTTCGACGCCCAGCGCCTGCAACAGGGGCAGGTTGCTGGCGGCCAGGCACTCGCCGCACACCTTGCGCCGCGGAAAGCGCTGGCGCTCGACCAACGCGACCTTCCAGCCGGCGCGTGCGAGTTGGATCGCCGCCGCCGAGCCCGCCAGTCCCGCACCCACGATGACCGCGTCGAATCTCGCGCCGCTGGGGGCCGTCATCGCACGGCCTCGCTGCGTTGCGCACTGAAGCAGTGACTGAAGAGGCCAGCGGCGGACTCGCGGGTCTGCCACGGCCCGCCGGCCCGCGGCCATCTCGCGGACAGTTCATCGCCACGAAAACCCGCGCGCACGCTGAGCACCGCGTCCTCCCGGGTGACTGCGTTCGCGCCGAGGGCTCCGACGAGATGGCTGCCAGCCAGCGCCCGCCACGACCGGCTCGGCTCGCAGGCGAAGAAGCGGTCGCAGCGCGCGGCTACCGCGGCCAGCAGGCGGTCCAGCGCATCGCCGTCGAAGTGGTGAAGGAACAGGGTGGTCGTGATCAGGTCCCAGCGCGGCGCCGTTGCGCCCACGGCGGCTTCCTGCGCAGAGGCTGCCCACGCCAGGACGTCGGCCACTTCGACACGCGCCGACCAGCCGACCGCTGCAAAACCCGCCAGCGTGTCCGTCGTGACGATGTCCTGGCGGTCCATTAGGCCCAGCTGCACCCGCGGCCAACGGGGGCTCAGCGACCGGGCCAGGCCAAGCAGCAGGCTGCCGTCCCCGGCGCCGAGTTCCAGGATCCGCAGGGGCGCACTCGCGCGCTGCGGCGACACCAGGGCCTGCCAGCCACGGGACATGATCGAACGGGTGCCCATCGCGCGGTGCACGCGCACGAGGTCGCGTCGCGACCGCCTGGCTGCGGGGTCGCCCGGCGCGAGGTGATCCAGCGTTTCGGCGGCGACGATCCGGGCCATCGTCATCGCACGTCCAGCAACGCGCCGTGGCAGCTGAAGCCGGCGCCAAAAGAAGACAGCCACCACCAACCCGGCGCGGCTTCATCGGCCAGAGCCGCCTCCAGCACGAAGTAGACAAAGGCGCTGGACAGGTTGCCGTACTCGCGCAGCATGGCCGCGCTGTAGCGCAAGTCGCCGGGCTTCAATTGCAGACGCGTCTGCAGCGCCTGCAGCACGTCGCGGCCGCCTGCGTGCATGAGCCATGTGCCGACGTCGCCGGGCTGCAGGCCGGCCCTGCCGAGCACCGTGTCCAGCACGCGCTGGGCATAGTCCGCCGCCAAGGCCGGCACGCCGCGCGTCAGGATGTTGCGCAGCATGCCGTCGCGTTGCTCGAACATCAGTGCGCGTCGCTCAGCCGGTTCGACCAAGGACGTGCTGTCCTTCCATTCGATCTGCCGACCTCTTGGCCCTGCCTGCAGCGCCAGCACGGCAGCGCCTGCGCCGTCGCCAAACAGGCAGGCGCTGATCAGTACACCCGGGTCGTTGTCGAGGTACATCGCGGCGCTGCTGACTTCCACGCAGATGGACAGCACCTGCTCGCAACCACCGCCGGCGAGCAGGGCTTTGCCCAGCATCAGATTGGGCAGTGCCGCGGCGCAGCCCTGGCCGACGAGGTCG